>CAMWJS010000014.1 GCA_947174635.1 uncultured Muribaculaceae bacterium | reverse complement strand
GCGGACGCACGAGCCGTGCGTCCCTACGTTTTGGAGTTCTGCAACACCCCCCTACAAGATGGCCTATCAAATATATACGATATTTTGGGAGTCGTGCAACACCCTCTCAACTAAAATCAAGTTCTGCAATGCCCCCCGACAATTTGGTTCGCAACTTTTTCAATGTGTATACTAAAGCCCCCCTTCAAAGCGACGATGCTCCTGACTGCCGGACAGTCAGGAGCATCGTCGTTGTATGCAGATATATGCGTTTACTCGTTGAAATCGGTCACTTCAAATCCGCTTTCGTCAAACTCATCGTCGTTAAACGATGCCTCCCCGTAATATTCGTCGTCGAGACCGAGGTCAAGACCGGAGTCGGTGGCTGTGGCGTCGAGCTTGGCATTGAACTCATCGAAATCAACATTCTGCGGAGGAGGGGTGCCGCGCGAAATGCTGCACAAGGGGTCCTTGAGCGTCTTTCCGGGAGTCATCTCCTTCATTTCCATGAAGAACGAGCGGTCGGTGAGGTAATCGAAGTTGAAAATGAGGCGCTGGCCCTCATCTTCGATAAGGTCGCCGAGCACACAGTCTTCCATCAGGTATACATCTTCATCGGAGCTCGAGCCCATGTCCTCCATAGTGATTTCACGGGTCTTTTCCCAGTTGCCTTCGCAGAGGAAAAATGAGCAGAACTGGTTCTTGTCATAGTTGACGCTGTCACAAATCGCATTTTTAAGCTCCATGAACGTTGCGTTGGAGTCAACGACTATAACTCTCTTGAAGTTTTCGACTTCGTCAGATATTATATTGAATGTAAATGTCATATATTTATGTATTTTTTTGGTCAGATGGGCAAATATAACAATCCGGAAAAGATAATGTTATAATATCAGTCACGAGCAACGGCATCGTCGACAGGCAACGGACGCTTGAATACTTCTTTAAACGAGATAAGAGACTCGGTGCGCGACAGTCCGAGATTTTGCAGCTTTTCGTGGATAAGGTGCAGAAGATGGTCATTGTTGTGGGCAAAAACCTTGATGAAAAGGTCATATTGCCCGGTGGTGAAATGACATTCCACCACTTCCGGTATTTCACGGAGTTTCTCTATCACATCGTTGAACGACGCCGGATCTTTGAGAAAAAATCCCATATAGGCACAGGTTTCGTAACCAATGGCAGAGGGCTCGACCAGCATTTCCGTACCCTTTATTACTCCCGATGACTGTAACTTTCCGATACGCTGATGCACCGCTGCGCCCGACACTCCGCATTCGCGGGCTATCTCGAGAAACGGTTTGCGGGCATTGCCCGACATCATTTGCAGTATCTTCACGTCAAGTTGGTCAAGTTGAGTATGGGCCATAGTTCTAATGTCATTTTTGTTTTGCGTTGCAAATATAGTGAATATCGTAATTTTTCAAACGCTTAATGTTATTTTTTTTATAAATTTGCGGTATGAAACGTACATTTTTTCTATTTGCGACGATATTTTCAGTGCTTTGCGGGCTGTCGTCATGCCGACAGCAGGGCAACGGGCGCAAATCTGTTGCGGTAAGCCTGCCCCCGCAGGCATCGCTTCTGAGAGAAATCACAGGCGACTCAATGGACATCGTCACCTTGATGCAGGCCGATGCCAATCCCGAAGCGTTTGAGGTGACGGTAAAGACCCTGCGTGCGGTCAGCGACGCCGACCTCTACATGAAGGCCGGGAACCTGCCTTTTGAGGAAACTCTCACGGAACGCATCAGCGAGTCGACTCCGGGACTCCGCTTCATCGACACTTCAGAAGGCATCAGACTTATCACTGGCACTCACTCACACGGCAATGACGTGCACGAAGTTGCCGACCCTCACACATGGACTTCAATCCCCAACCTCAAGACCATTGCCGCCAATATGCTTGCCGCAGTCAACGGGATTGACCCCGAGCACAAAGACTATTACAACGCCAATTATAATAGGCTGACGGCACGGCTCGACTCCGCCGGCTCCGCGATAGCATCACGACTGAAAGGCAGCGGCTCTAAGGCATTCCTGATATGGCATCCGTCACTCTCCTATTTCGCCCGCGACTACGGCCTCAGGCAAATACCTGTCGGACAGGACAACAAGGAGATGACTCCCGGACAGATGCGCGACACCCACCGCCTCGCTGCCGACGAGGGGGTCACGGTAATGTTCATACAACAGAATTTCGACTCCCGACAGGCGCAAAGCCTCGCCGACGCCCTTGGACTGTCGGTCGTGCAGATTAACCCTCTCGACGAGGACTTCCTCAACCAATTCAAAATCATAACAGATGCCCTCGCTCAATAATCCTGCCGGAGAAGGTCATAGCTGCAACGGCCACTGCATGCACCATACGCCGCGCAACCACTCCGGAAACGACACCATAATCTCCCTCGACGGCGTGTCGCTGCGCCGCGGAGGCAAAATCATACTCGAAGATGTCGACCTCACAATAAGGCGTGGCGACTTCTTTGCCATCACCGGACCCAACGGCGGCGGAAAGACCACCCTGCTCCGCCTGATACTGAAACTGATAGCCCCCACCACCGGCACCGTCACTTATCTTGACAACGGCATGCCTGCCGACAGGCTGCCTGTGGGATATCTCCCTCAGAAAAACATGATTGACTCGCGCTTCCCCATCACGGTGAGGGAGGTAATCAAGTCGGGGCTCATATCCATAAAGAATATAAGCGGCGACGAACGCGCACAGCGTGTGCACGACGCCATCGCCTGCGTAGGCCTTGAGGAACGGAGCGAATTTACTCTCGACCGCCTGTCGGGCGGACAGCTGCAACGCACCCTGCTCGCGCGCGCCATCATCAGCAACCCGCAGATACTTGTGCTCGACGAACCGCTCAGCTATCTCGACAAGCAGTTCGAACACCGCGTGTATGACATAATTTCGGAACTCGCGCCGTCGACCACAATCATCCTCGTGTCGCACGAAATGTCGCATATAGCCTCGATGGCCAACCGCCACATCATCGTCGACCACCGCATCGAGGAGTGCACTGCCGGGCACCATTACTTCGCGCTCGACTGCCCGCACAACCGTCAATAATATTTCCGTATAGTATTTCCCCGCCTGTCAGCGTGCTGCGAAAAGCGCACGGTTGGCCCGCAGCCACCGGTCGGTGCGCAGGCGCAGCAGGAAGATGGCTCCACGGAAACAGAGTTCGACAGCCATAGCAACCCACACTCCGGTGAGCCCCATCGTCGGCGCAAGAACAGCGGCAAGCGTGATGCGCACACCCCAGATACTCAACAGGTTCATACCAGCGGGCACCATCGTGTCGCCCGCTCCGATAAACACGCCGTAGGCCACAATCGAAGCGGCGAACATCGGTTCGGCAAAGGCCTCGATGCGAAGCACTTCGGTGCCGAGCGCGCATATTTCATCGACAGGAGATATAATACCCATCATCACCGGTGCGCCGATATACATCACCACACCCATCAGCGTCATTACAGCCACACCCGACACAACGGTTATTTTGGCAAAACTGCGCGCCAGCTTCTCACGGCCGGCTCCGAGACTCTGCCCCACAAGCGTAGTGGCCGCCTCGCTTATACCGTAACCGGGCATGTAGCACAGACTTTCAGCCGTGACCGCAAAAGCGTTGGCGGCGATAGCCACAGTGCCCAGAGGCGCTACAATAGCGGTGATGAACACCTGCGCGCCACACATCAAGGCATGCTCAACCCCAAGCGGAAACGAAATTTTAAACGCGCGCCGCAGACAAGCGGCTTCGGGCATGAAAGACCCCTCGGAGTTGCGCATGTTAAGTTCGCGGTTACGCCGCCAGAGATACCACAGCATGACCGCGGCGGCCACGGTCTCGGCAAGCGCCGTACCCACAGCCGCACCGGTGACCCCAAGTCCCGCACCGGGCAATCTGACGGAGGCATCGCCAATCGTAAATTCATGTCCGTCAAATATCAGGAAGAAATTGAAAAGCACATCAAGCACACACATCCCCACATTCACTATGCCGGGAAAAAGAGTGTTTCCGCTGCAACGGAGCATGGCTCCGCTCAGGAAACTGATCTGCAACAACGGCAGCGACAGGCTGAATATCAAGAAATAAGATGATGCGTCTCCAACAATATCGTCTCCCCCGCCGAGCCACAGCGGCAGATTGCCGCTGACCGCCGCGCCAAACGCCGCAAGCAGCACACTGAACACTATGACAGGAATAAACGACTGGCGCAGAACGCGCTCTGCACCCCGACGGTCGGAAGCTCCGATGCGGTTGGCCACCTGCACCGAAAAACCGGAAGCCACAGCCGAACACAGCCCCCACATGAGCCATGTCGAGGTAGCCATCAGACCGATCGAGGCCGACGACTCCGCCCCGAGCGAACCCACCATAGCCGCATCGATATACTGCATCACTATTGTCGACAGCTGAGCCACGATGGCCGGCCACGACAGCACGGCCGTGAGCCGCAGCTGCTCACGCAGCGACATCGCCTCTCCGCGACGTATCTTGACAAGCAGACCGTCTCTTTCCATATCAGGTTATTTCGCTGACAGCGAGCGAGCGAATGAGATGATACGTTCAACACCTTCGGCCACCACACTGCGTGGAGCAGCCAGATTGACACGGACAAACGCCGAGCCGGCGGCTCCGTATATATCGCCGGGACTGAGCATGACCCGAGCCTCCTTCTCAAGCCGTGACGCAAATGCAGCGCCGTCAAGTCCAGAGGCCGACACATTGAGCCAGAGCAGATAGGTGCCTTCGAGGGGTGTGACAGTGTAATCAGGCAGCTCCGAGGCGAAGCGCTCCGAAGCGAAGCGGTAGTTTCCGTAAAGATAGTCAATCAGTTGACAGAGCCAATCCTCCCCTTCGTTGTAGGCGGCAATGAGTCCGGTCACACCAAACGGATTGACATCACACACCTCATTGTCGTTGATGGCGCGGTCGATGCGCCGGCGCATCCCCGCGTCACGACACACTATATTGGCAATCTGCAGTCCGGCGGTGTTGAATGCCTTGCTCGGAGAGTTGCAGCACACGCATTTCGCGGCAAACTCCTCGCCCAATGTAGCGTATGGTGTAAACCTGAAACCGTTGAAAGTCAGCTCGCAATGTATCTCATCGGCAACCACCGTCACATTGTGGCGCAGACAAATCTCACCGATGCGGTGCAATTCATCGCGGGTCCACACGCGTCCGGCCGGATTGTGGGGGTTGCACAGCAGCAGCATTGTGGCACGCGGATGGGATGCGCACTGTTCGAGAGCCTCGAAATCAATGGTATAGCGACCATCGGCATGATAATCGAGCGGACACTCGCAAATCTCGCAGCCGTTGTTGCGTATCGACGAGAAAAAGCAGTTGTAGACGGGAGTCTGCACGATAACCTTGTCGCCCGGAGCGGCAAGCCCTTTTATAATCGCGGAGATGGCAGGCACTACCCCCGAAGTGTATATCACATCGTTGCGGTCGATATGCCATCCGTGACGACGGCTGAACCATCGGGTAAGCGCGTCGTAGTAATCATCGCCGACTTTCGTATAGCCGAACACTCCGTGACTGACCCTGCGGTGCAGAGCCTCGATGACACACGGCGCCGTCATGAAATCCATGTCGGCCACCCACATAGGCAACACATCGCCGCGTTCAGGCGTATCCCATTTGTATGAACCGGAACCGCGCCGTGCTATTATTTCATCAAAATCAAACTGCTCCATAATCAGAGGGTGTCACATAAAAGTATTGTAAAGTAACGCAAAACTAAACCTGATAACCTGACGAATAAGGGTCAAAAATATTTTATAGCGGCTTTCGTTATGACTTACAACAAAGTTCTATTGCTTTTTCAATATAAGGAAGCAATGAAGGCACATCATTGGAAACAGCCTCAAAAATCAAGTCTGCATCAAGTTCAAAATAACCATGTGCAATATGATTTCTCATACCTATAATCGCATGCCATGGAATATCAGGGAAATTTGATTGCAAAAAATCCGGCAAAATCCTACAAATCCGGTTTACTCCCTCACCTATTGCTGTGATCAATGTGCAATTTGCTGCAAGAAGTTGCATTCCTGCCTGAGAATTGTAATAATAATCAACGGATTTAACATTTTTATTCCAGTCTATCAGTTGATTTATCGTTTCTTCAATAGACTTGAACGTAAGATACGCCCGCTCTTTGTCGTGGTCAGAGTAGTTTGATTCCATCACGTGAAATTTGATTTAGAAATCTGACTGATAGACGGGAATGACGACGCACCAAATCAACTGATGTACATAGTATCTCCTCTAAAAATTCTTTCAGGGCACTCATGAGAAATATCTTGGGAGGCATATCGACAAGAATATCCACATCACTGCCGGGGCTGTTGTCGCCTCGGGCCGTCGACCCGTAAAGACATAATCCTGTCACCCCATATTCTTTCTGAATATGTGACATATTATCGCTAAGAATTTTAATATATTCGTCCGATATCATTGTCTGATTGCTTTTGCTATTTGCAAATATAGCGATTATTTCTTTACGGGCAACCTAAATCAGAGTGTTTTGAGGGTGAAATGGAGGGTGCCGCCGTTTATTATTGCTGCGTGGGGAATGGAGGTGCCGGTCAGAGGCTCGCCATTGAGGGTTACGCTGTCGATATAGATTGCATCGGGCGAGGGGCGGTCGGCAGTGATTATGAATTGCTTGCCCGAGGGAAGATTGTATGTGATGCGGTCGAAAAGAGGCGAGGTTATCTCATATTCAGGCAGAGCGGGACAAAGGGGATGGAAGCCTGAAGCCGCAAGAATATACCATGCCGACATCTGCCCGACATCCTCGTTGCCGCACAGCCCGTCGACGGCGTTGCGGTAGGCCTTGCGGCATATATGGTTAGTCCATTTCTGTGTCAGTTCGGGAGCGCCGAGACGGTTGAAGAGAAACGGAATATGATGCACCGGCTCGTTGGCGTGATTGTAGAACTCGTTCCACCAGAACTCCACGGGGGTGTTCTCGAACATCGACTGGAGGTCGGCGAGAGCAGCCTCGCGTCCTCCCATCAGTTCCACCATACCTTCCACATCATGCGGCACGAACCATCCCTGCTGGTAGGGGTTGCACTCCATGCAGCCGTACCACTCCTGCATGCGCCCCTTTTCGGGCCATTCAGCCCAGGAGCCGTCGGCATTGCGGGGACGGAACCAACCTTTTTCCGTGTCGAAAATATTGCGGAAGGCCTGACCGCGGGCCAGATAGTCAGTTTCGGCAGTTTTGTCGTCCATCAGACGTGCTATCTGAGCCACGCACCAGTCGAAATAGGCATATTCAAGTGTCTCGGATATCGACGAGCCGCCGGGAGAATACCCCAGTTCGGGGTGATGTCCGATAGTGTCGGCGGTGCGGCGGCACTGTCCGTATGCCTTGGCAAGGTCGAAGCCGTCGATACCTTTCACGGCAGCGTCGGCGATAACCGAGATGGCGGGATTGCCGAGCATGCAACCGGAGTAGGCGTTGAGAAGTTCCCAGCGGTCATAGACACCGGTGCCGTTTTCCTGAGCCATGTCAATGAATGAGTTAATCATGTCGTTGACCACCTCGGGGTTGATGATGGTCTGGAGCGGAAACTGGCTGCGGAACACATCCCAGCCGCTGAACACGGTGCGGCGCGTGTAGCGGTCGGTGGTGTGCGCGCGGCCGTCGGCGCCGGGATATTCGCCGGTGACGTCGGTGAAGCAACGGGGGTCTATCATTGTGTGATATAGGGCGGTATAGAATATGGTGCGGTCGTCGGCGCTGCCACCCTCGACGGTGATTTTGGCGAGAGCGTCGTCCCAAAGCGATGCGGCCTGCTCTCTGTATGCGGCAAAGTCGGCATTACCGGCAAGCTCGGCGTTGTAGTTGGCCTCGGCACCCTCCATGCTGACAAACGATATGGCGGTACGCAACGTGACGGCATCGCCTTTAGCTGTAGGAAATTCGGTGAAGAAACCGAGATGGTTCCCTTCGTAGGCCTTTATGCCGCGCACCACCTCGGCCGATGCCGTGCGGCGGGCAAACTCCTCGGAGGTGACCGACTGCAGATGGCGGTCGGCACCGGCGGGGACGAGAGCTGTCCAGACACCGTAGTCGGTCATCGGACGAGAGAAAACGGAATAGAAATATACCGTATAATTCGCATTTCCGCTGCCGTTGCCCCAGCCGCCGCCATCGGGAGTGCAACGCATCCAGCCGCGTATGGTGGAGTCGTTGACCACTTCGATGCGCTGGCGTGTGGAGGTGCCCCCTACCCTGCGCGCCAGGTCAATCTGCACGCGGGCAGTGTCGGCATCGGGGTATGTGAACCGCATCACGCCGCCGTGGGGTGTGGCGGTGACTTCGGCGTGAATATCGTAATCGGTCAGATGCACACCGTAATAACCGGCCTTGGCGGTTTCCGAATTCTTGTCGTAGCGCGAACGGTAGCCGGCCTCGGGATTGTCGAGGTCACCGCGCCATGTGCGGAGCTGCCCCACCGAGGGCATGACAAGAAAATTTCCCATGTCGCCGTACCAGCCTATACCGCTGAGCTGAGTCATGGCAAACCCCTCAATCGATGTATGCTCGTGGGAGTAGCCCGAGCCGTTATCCCCTCCGGTGATGGTGTTGGGACTCACCTGAGTCATGCCCCAGGGAGTGGCCGCACCGGGGAAAGTCTTGCCAAGCCCGTGCTCGGCATGCGCTATGGTGGTACTTGTGGATGCTCCGATAATCGGATTTACATAATCGGAAAGGCGCTCGCCGGCATGGCCGCATAGCGCAGCCGAAAGGCAGAGCCCGGAAACAATGGCTATCGATTTTTTCATTTCGTGATAATAATGGCTTATGTTAGGTAACTGTACAAAAATAATAAAGAGACCGCAATCGCCACAAAATAAATGATTATAATTTTAGCACATCGCAGGGCTATTCACCCACCGAAAAACAAAAAAAAATGATGACTGACGCAAAAATGCTATTTTTTGACGCAATCATCAAGCCGTTATGGCGCAAAGCAACAGTTTTTTGGACAGAGTGTTACTGACAGAAACACACGCATTTACTAATTTTGCAACAAGGAAATTTCAATCTAAAACCGAAATGTCGCCTATGATGTGCGACAATTGCTTCCTAACAAACAAACCAACACATTATCAGGCCTACAGGAGTATTATTTGAGTCGTCGGAAACTCACACGGCCCGAATAATACTCTCTAAAGGCAGAAACACGAAACCAATTTTTCACCTTACTTCTTTTTTATACCAAAATTTCACATCAGTCAGCCACATGAATGCAATCAGGATTTTAGTATCGGCAGCGGTAATGCTTTCAGCCATTGCCATGAACGGCGAGAGCATCGCCCCGTCGCACAAAGAGAACACGTGCCAGAAGAAGATGAGGGAACGCGGCTACGGCATGTTCATACACTTCGGCATGAACACGTTCAATGGCATGGAATGGTCGGAGGGGAAAGACCCCGCCTCACTATACAATCCCACCGAACTCGACTGCGAGCAATGGGTAAGGACGGCACGCGACGCGGGATTCCGCTACGTGCTGCTCGTCACCAAGCATCACGACGGCTTCTGCCTGTGGGACAGCGCCGTCACCGACTACGATGTGGCCTCGTCGGGCAACAAGACCGACGTGGTGAAGGCTGTCAGTGACGCATGCCGCAAATACGGTCTCGAATTCGGCGTATATTACTCGCTGTGGGACCGTCACGAACCGTCATACAAGGCCGACGACTTCAGCGGCTACCGCAAATATATGGACGACCAGCTGACCGAACTGCTCACCAACTACGGCGACGTGTGCGAGATATGGTTTGACGGAGGCTGGGACCGCAAGCCCGAGGACTGGGACATACCGCACATCTACGAACTCGTCAAATCGCTGCAGCCCGATTGCGCCATGGGGGTCAACAACAGCGCATATCTCGCCGAAGACGACCTGAGCAAGAACATCTACGGCTCGGCAGGCCCCGATGAGATGACAGGCAAGCACAATGTGAAATTCGCCTACTTCCCTATGGACTTCCGTCTAAAGGACCCGTTCATAGCCAACTGGAACGACAACAAAATCTACAATGTCGACGGCGAGGATTACTACCTGCCGTTCGAGCATACCATCTGTCTGAGCAAAAAGTGGAACTGGTTTCAGAAAGAGAAGCCGATGGAGACACGCGACATCGACGAGCTCGAGGAACTGTTCTACCGCACGATGGCCAACAACAATACGCTCGTAATCAACGTTCCGCCGGACCAACGCGGCCTGATGCGCCGGAACGAAATCAACGCACTGATGGAACTGCGCGACCGCATCGGCATCAGCCCCGCAGGCAAGAAGCTGAAACACAACACGCTCAAGCGCCCCGTGTCGGTGGGCCGGGCATGCCGCGCATCATCGGAATGGGATGCCGCCGACTATGGTGCCGACAAGGCTTTCGACGGCGGAGTACACCACCGCTGGGCATCGCGCGATACGACAGCATGGCTCGAAGTAGACCTCGATCCGGCTAAAGAATTCAACCGCATCTCCATTTTCGAATACATGGACGAAGTGATGGCACCCGACGGCTTTTCGCGCAAACGCGCCAACCGCATCACCGAATACTCCATCGAAGCCCTCAACAACGGCAAGTGGGAGACAATCTACCTCTCCACCGACCCGATGGGCGACTGCAAGGTAATCAACTTCGCCACTCCCCAACGGGCAGAAAAGCTGCGGCTTGACATCAGACGCGCAACAGCTCCGCCGTCGATCTACGAGCTTTCGGTCTATGCAGCAGAGTGATAAACACGGCAATGACACAGAATCAGACATAGCAAACAAACAATACCAAACCTGACAACTACATGATTACAAAGACTGCAAAACGCTTTTTATTAGGATTTATGGCGCTTGCCGGAGCTTTTTCGGCAACGGCGCTCGAACTCTACAAAGACATGGAGCAGACACCCGAGGCAAGAGCCAAGGACCTGCTTGAAAGGCTCACGGTAGAGGAAAAGATATCGCTCCTGTATGCTACATCGCCCGGCATAGAACGCATGGGTATAGAAAAATACTATATGGGCAACGAAGCCCTCCACGGCATTATCCGTCCGGGCAAGTTCACCGTATTTCCCCAGGCCATCGGTCTGGCAAGCATGTGGAACCCCGACATGCAGCTGAAAGTTGCCACCGTCGCTTCAGACGAGGCGCGCGCACGCTGGAACGAACTTGAACGCGGCAAAAAACAGACGGCACAGTTCTGCGACCTTCTCACATTCTGGTCGCCCACCGTCAATATGGCGCGCGACCCGCGCTGGGGACGCACACCCGAAACCTACGGCGAGGACCCGTATCTGTCGGGAGTGCTCGGCACCAGCTTCGTGCGCGGACTCCAGGGCGACCATCCCCGCTATCTCAAGACAGTGTCGACACCCAAGCATTTCGCCGCCAACAACGAGGAGCACAACCGCTTCGAGTGCCAGGCCGACATCAGCGAGACCGACATGCGCGAATACTATCTGCCCGCCTTCGAGCGTTGCGTCAAAGAGGGTAACGCACAGTCAATCATGACCGCCTACAACGCCATCAACGGCGTGCCCTGCACGGTCAACAACTGGCTGCTCAAGAAAGTGTTGAAAGAGGACTGGGGCTTTGACGGATATATCGTGTCGGACTGCGGCGCTCCCGGCCTGGTGATGTGGAACCACCACTACGCCAAGACACCGGAAGCGGCAGCGATGATGTGCCTGCAGGCCGGGCTCGACGTGGAATGCGGCGACTACATATACCGCACCGCCCTGCTCGACGCCTACAAGCAGTATATGGTGACCGAAGAGCAGATTGACTCGGCCGCCTACCACGTGCTCCGCGCCCGCATGCGTCTGGGCATGTTCGACGCCCCCGATGCCGTTCCCTACAATCACCTGAGCCCGTCGATAGTAGGCTGTCAGGAGCATCAGGATCTCGCTCTCGAGGCCGCACGCCAGAGCATAGTGCTTCTGAAGAACAGCAAAAACACTCTGCCCCTCAACGATAAGAAGCTCAAAAAAATAGCCGTAGTGGGCATCAATGCCGCCAACCATGAGTTCGGCGACTACTCCGGAGAGCCGGTCAGAGAGCCGGTATCGGTGCTCGAAGGCATCCGCGAACGTGTAGGCAATGACGTAGAGGTGCTCTACGCGCCGTGGGTATCAAACGAGGAAGGGTTCCAGCTCATCTCCGCGCTCAACTTCCCGGAAGGACTCAAAGGAGAATATTATGACAATCCCGACTTTCAGGGCACGCCCAAGGTGCGCACCGACAAGAGCATCAACTTCGAGCCCGCCAACCAGGCCCCCGACCCCTTCCTGCCCGCATCGCCTATGTCGATACGCTGGACCGGCAAACTTGTGCCGACCGTATCGGGCGAATATGTGATGAGTTTCACAAGCGATGACGGAGTGCGCGTATGGCTCGACGGCGAACTTGTCATCGAGGACTGGAACGTGCATGCCCGCCGCGACGAGCGAGCCATACTCAATCTGGAGAAAGGCCGCAGCTACGACCTCAAAGTGGAATATTACGATGCCGGCGGCGACTGCATAGCCCGCCTCAACTGGATGGTGCCGAGCTCCGGAACCAACGTCATGGAAGAGATGTTTGGCGACGCGGCGAAGATTGTCAAGGAGGCCGACGTGGTGGTAGCCGTGATGGGCATCAACCAGTCAATCGAGCGTGAGGGACAGGACCGCGTCACACTCGGTCTGCCAAAAGACCAGCAGATATTCCTTCAGGAGGCTTACAAGCTCAACCCCAACACCGTGCTCGTACTCGTGGCCGGAAGCTCCATGGGCATAACCTGGGAAAGCGAAAACCTGCCCGCGATAGTCGATGCATGGTATCCCGGAGAGGCCGGCGGCACGGCAGTGGCTGAGGTGCTTTTCGGCGACTACAATCCGGCCGGCCGACTGCCGCTGACATTCTACAGCTCGATCGATGACCTGCCCGACTTCAACGACTATAACGTGAAGAACAACCGCACATATATGTATTTCACCGGCAAACCGCTCTATGCGTTCGGACACGGCCTGAGCTACACGAAGTTTGACTACCGCAACCTCAAAGCGGTGCAAGACGACGACAATGTCACGCTGACGTTTGACATACGCAACAGCGGCAAGCGCGACGGCGACGAAGTGGCGCAGGTCTACATACAGTTCCCCGAAATAGAGGGCGTCAAGACCCCCATCAAGCAGCTCAAGGGCTTCAAGCGAGTCAACATCAAGAAAGGCAAGACCGAAAAGATGGAGATAAGTGTGCCGAAATCGGAGCTCCGTCTCTGGGACGATGAAAAGAAAGCATTCTATACGCCCGAAGGCACCTATAACTTCATGATAGGCAAGGCCTCCGACAACATCGTACTGCAATCACCCGTCACAATATAAATAACGATAAATGAAACTGAAGAAACTGATAGCCGCAGTGGCTATAGCCGCCATGACGATGCCGGCAATGGCAGAGCGACATATCGAGAGGGAATACGTGGAATGGACCGACGTATGGTTGCCGGGCGCCGACCGCAGCGACCTGCCGCACATACTCATCATAGGCAATTCCATAACCAAGGGGTACACGCCAAAAGTGGAGCCTGCATTCGAGGGGCGTGCCTATGTGGGCCGTATCTCCAACTCGAAATGTCTGGGCGACCCCGCGCTGTTCGACGAACTGGAATCGGTGCTGAAACACAACAAATTTGACATCATCCATTTCAACAACGGACTTCACGGAGCCGGCTACACCGAGGAGGAGTATGACAAGGCATTTCCAAAATTGATAAAACTGATACGCAAGTACCAACCCAAGGCAAAACTGATATGGGCATCGAGCACTCCGGTGCGTTGCGGCGAGGGGATGACGGGACATACCGAATTTTCCAACCGCGTGAAAGTGCGCAACGAGATAGCGATGAAGCATATCAACAAGGATGGCAATATCATGGTCAACGACCTGTGGAGCGTGGTTGTGGACCATCCTGAATACTACGCGGGAGGCGACGGCACGCACCCCGTGGAGTCCGGCTGGGAGGCACTTGCCGCCCAGGTCACGAAAGTTCTTGAAGAAGCGCTCGACGGAAAATAGGAATTCGAGAAACAGACTATAGGTAAGTAACAGACGAGGGTCTGCGCCGATATGACCGGCGCAGACCCTTATTGCATCGGAAAATATAACCAAAGTCGCCCCTACGCCAGAATCTTATCGGGAATTGAAGCGATCCTGTAACAGTTGCAAACGGCTTATCAATGCATCAAATGACAGCTTGTCGCCATATATCATAGAAGATTTCATAGCTTCATAGTCCATCCGCATTTTATTACGAAGTTCTCCTGCGGGACAGAACTTGATTGTTGAATGGCGGTTTAGTTCATAGTCAACACCACCGACATGATAAAAGCGGCGGCGATGAGCTATAATTTCGTTATATAACGGTTTATCCATGAGAGCCTCAGATGCAAACTGCGTATCCATCAGGCGCTCCAAATCGTAAAGATGGCGGCTCATACGCTCCGTGCGAGGATTTTTACGCTGATATTCTTCATTTAGCAAGAACGCTTTTTCAAGGAATGTGCGTGATGGTGTTATAGTCGGTATCTCAGCAATGGTCTCATCGTCAATCTGAGGAAACGCCTCGCCGACAAGCGATGAAATACGTTTGACTTCGTAAGGCTCTTTCATTGACAGGCAGCTTATTTCAATCTTTACAACAGGGCGCACATATTCATCAGAACTGATCATGACCGGATAATGGATTTCAATTACTACCGGATCGCTGTCGTGATCAATCAGTGTGCCGTCATTCTTTGTTATTATCGGCACTATCTTACACTCGCCTAATCCTATCTCTGAAATTTTATTTCTAAATTCTTCAGCAAACTCACCAAGTATATAATCGCGATTTACAATTCGTAGATTTTTAACTTGATTGTTTGTGGTTGCTTTAGCACATTCTTTACCACGCTCATTGAGATAAAAATCACGATAAAGTGCAATGTCAATATCTTCTGAAAAACGGTCTATCAGATTCCACCCTTTGCTGAGACTCGTGCCTCCTTTAAAGAACATATATTTTGCCGGCGAAAGAGAGAACAGCACCTTAAGGATGGCTGTAACCCACCAATCCTTTTCAACAGCGCCTACGCTGATATTCTTCCGTGTCGCCATTATGTAGGCTGACTGTTGACGGTCAGCATCAGAAGCATCAATCCATCTACTCATTCCGTTTTATTTTTTCTTTTGTTTCGATTATAATTTTTCTGATCCAACGCGGTGCACGAGCAATATCCTCTTGCCATGTTTCTTCCTCCGGATTACCCTTTAAAACTCCATACACAACGTCAAGAGTATCATTATCAATATTATATTGCCTTATAGATTTTAGAGCAAGTACTAATATCGGCATAATCTTACCCTTATATGCAAATGTAGACGGCACACTATGTTTAAGCGTCAAAGTTCTCCGATCTATTTTGATTTTCCGTGGAGTGCCTGATGTAAGATACACTGCATTCATCGGAACTTGTGTTGAAAAACCAAGATAATTTTCAGCAGTTGTTCCGGTTGGCAGCAGCTGTGCGTCATCACGATTTGCTATAATTTGTGCAATTTCTCCTATTGTCGGCATAACCGGACCAAATTGCGAAATTTTTGGTTTTACATATATTCCGGCAGCAACTCTGACGAGCTTTCCGGCATTACACAATTCCGATAAAACATTGGAGGCATAATGTGTGTCAATGGGCAAAAAACTGTCCGGCAAGAAGATTGTTCCTTTCCTGCTACGATTGACCTTTGATATAATAGTTTGTTTCATCATGTTGAAATCAAAAGGGAAAATAAACACTTTATTATCCTTTTTTGATAATACAAAATTATTACTTTACACTCAAATACACAAATAATTGCATATAAATTTATATAATTTCACACGCATCAATAATCCGGCATGTGGATTTGTTATAAGAGCGGATTGCGGTGAACTTATCGGGTGAGGCGGTGTTTTAAATTCTATAACTTATTTTTATATTTTCCATTATTTATTATGATTACACTTCGACCTTATGCTTATATAGCCGGATTAGCGATGTTTGCTACGGTTAATATGAATGCAAGTGAAAGCGATGCGGCATCTGCCGCCGACGACGACTACGAAGCAAACGGAGAGTATGTTCCGGTGCCGGAAAGGGCAATAGTGCTGTCGGGAGGGATTAACGGCGTGCACCGCGACGTGATGAATGTGCTTTATGACACTTCAGACACGCATTTTCAGGACGCGAGCGTGCCCCGCTTTCTGTTGATTGACCGCATGGGGAATACCCTGTTCGGCATCGGCGGATATGTCGAGGGAGTGTTTCAGTATGATTTCGACGGCGCACTTGACGAAGCCGGTTTTGTGACACATGATATACCAGTGCCGTCAAACCCGGCGCAGCGCAACAGGCTTGCAGCCGACGCCACGCACACCAATATCGTGTTGCAGCTGTTGAGAAAGACATCGCTGGGAGTGCTGAGCGCATACGTGCAGGGAAATTTCTCTAACGCCGACTACGGGTTCAAGCTCAAACAGGCCTACGTGCGACTGCACAACGTGACCGCCGGTTACACGCGCTCGACATTTGAGGACGCTATCGCCGGAGCGCCGACCATCGACTATCAGGGCCCAGCGGGAGCTGTATCGGCCACAAATCTTATTATTCAGTATAAATTACAGTTTGCCAAAAATTTCACGGCCGCCATATCGGCGGAAATACCTGAGGCCGACTACACGCTGACAGCGGGCGCCAACGAGGGCATAAGCCAGCGGTGTCCCGACATACCGGCCTATATCCAGTATCAGTGGGACGGTGGCAACAGCCATGTGCGCGCATCAGCTATTTTCCGCGAACTGTCATACCGCAATCTGGCCGAATCGAAAAACAGATTTACCACAGGATGGGGTGTTCAGCTCAGCGGCGCAATAAAAATGAGCGATATGTTTGAACTTGACTATGAGGCAGTCTACGGCAAGGGTATCGCCAACTACATCAACGACCTTTCGGGCTTCGGCTACGACCTTATCAGCGACGGCAGCAACGGCGCGATGAAGGCTCCGGGAGCATTAGGCATCGCCGCCGGCCTGCAGATCAATCTTTCGGAAAAACTGTTTGTGTCGAGCTCCTACAGCTTCTGCCGTCTGTATGACCAGGAGAATATGGGAGGAGACGCCTACCGCCGCGGCAACTATGCTGTTGTCAACTGCTTCTATACGCCATTCAGCGATTTCCAGGTGGGCATCGAGTATCTGCACGGCCGCCGCACCGACATGAACCACGAACACGGCGCAGCAAACCGTCTGGAGGCAATGGTGAAATACAGTTTTTAAACTTTGTTGACAAACCATAGCTGATAGAGATGCGTTGAAGTCATAAACTATAAAACACAAATTACAGACAACACACATTAAAAACCTGAAACTATGGATAGAAAAATTGCCCTTTCAGAGATAAAGAATGCCGTCGACGAGGCATACGAGAGTTTCAAATCGTCAAAAGAAGGCGTTGCCGACCCGCTGCTCGAAGGAGTTGACACGAGGAAATTCGGCATAACAATCGTAATGGCCGACGGCACTGTAATCAACAAGGGAGATACCGATGTGGCATCGCCGCTCGGAGGCATCATCAAGCTGCCCCTTTCGACCATACTGCTCAGCCAGAACACCCCGCAGGAGTTAATAAAGAAGAGCGGCCACTGCCCCTGCACCGCGAAACCCGGCAAACCGCACATGCACGGCGCCCACGGCATACGCGCCATATCGGCCATAGAACCAGTCGGCGACCCCGATTCAAAATGGAATTTAATAGAGAACCGCATGATTGACCTCATGGGAGACGACGCACCGTTGCTCGATGACAAGCTATATGAAGCCCTGAAGAAAAAAGCGGTCGACGACGACACCGTCAACGAACTCGCCAAAGACGGCTACTATCTGTATGACGACGCCACCGTATCGACCGACCTTTATCTGAGGGCCCGCTCAATGACCGCCACCACCCGACAGCTTGCCATGATGGCAGCCACCATAGCTGCCGACGGCGTCAATCCGGCCACAAAGAAGATTGTGTTTGACGGAGAGATAGCCAAGCATGTGGTAGGGATGATGGCCGCGAAAGGCCCGCGCAAGATGACACTTCCGTGGGATATGGCCGCCGGACTTCCCGCAAAGTCGAGCTTCGGAGGCGCAATCGTGGGCGTATATCCCGGAGTGATGGGAGTAGCGGCCTACTCACCGCTTCTGATGCCCAACCGCGTGTCGGAGAAGGCAGCGAAAGCCATCATGACATTCATGCACAAGCTTGACATCAGCGTGTTCCAGAGCGCAAGGCTTGTCATCGACAAAGACAAATAGCACAGCAGACGATTGAAAGTTATTTCCAATTGACAACTTTTGTGAAGGGAGGCGCGTGAGCCCGTTTCAGGGCTGACGCGCCTTTTTATGCATAATACATGGAAAATGTAAGACAAAACGATTGTTTTGCGATATTTTTGTTGCATTTTTTAAAAATAAAGTAGCAAATTGTTGCATAAGTCAATTAAATCATTTACCTTTGCAGCAGATACAAGAGCGCTCCGCAATGGAGCCGGAAGGTAAAAAGAAACATTTTTCAATAATATAACCAGTAAATAGATGAAAGCTTCAGAAGTACTTGACGACCTGCGTCGCCGTTTCCCCAACGAACCCGAATATCTTCAGGCAGTAGAAGAGGTAGTCACCTCAATCGAGGACACATATAACCAGTATCCCGAATTTGAGCGCTACAATCTGATCGAGCGCCTGTGCATACCCGACCGTATATTCTCGTTCCGTGTATCGTGGGTTGACGACAAAGGAGTTGTCCGCAACAATATGGGTTACCGTATCCAGCACTCTAACGCAATCGGGCCGTACAAGGGAGGTATCCGTTTCCACTCATCGGTGAACCAGTCAATCCTGAAATTCCTTGCTTTCGAGCAGACATTCAAGAACTCGCTTACAACACTTGCGATGGGCGGTGCCAAAGGCGGATCAGACTTCTCGCCCCGTGGCAAGAGCGACATGGAAGTGATGCGTTTCTGCCAGGCTTTCATTACAGAACTCTGGCGTCATATCGGTGCTGACACCGACGTGCCTGCAGGCGACATAGGCGTAGGCGGCCGCGAGGTAGGCTACATGTACGGTATGTACAAGAAGATGGCCCGCGAGTTTACCGGAACTTTCACCGGCAAGGGCCGCGAGTTCGGCGGATCGCTGATACGTCCGGAGGCAACAGGCTACGGCAATGTGTATTTCCTTCTCAACATGCTCGCAACCAAGGGCATCGACATCAAGGGCAAACGTGTGGCAATCTCAGGCTCAGGCAACGTTGCGACATATACAGCAGAGAAACTTCTCCAGCTCGGCGCCAAGGTTGTTTCGCTCAGTGACTCAGACGGCACTGTCATCATCCCTGACGGCATCACCGAGGAGCAGCTCAAGTTTGTTTTCGAGCTCAAGAACATCTACCGCGGCCGCATCAGCGAATTTGCCGAGGAATACAAGCTCCCCTACTACCCCGGCCAGCGCCCCTGGACACTTGTTCAGGCAGACATCGCTCTTCCGTCGGCCACCCAGAACGAGCTTAACGGCGAAGAGGCACGCGCACTTCTTGCCAACGGCTGTATAGCGGTGAGCGAAGGCGCCAACATGCCCTCTACTCCCGAGGCCATCAAGGAATTCCTCGCAGCGAAGATACTCTACGCTCCCGGAAAGGCAGCCAACGCCGGCGGTGTATCGGTGTCAGGACTTGAAATGGCTCAGAACTCACAGAAACTCTCATGGAGCGCTGAGGAAGTGGATGCCAAGCTCAAATCAATCATGGCGGAAATCCACCACCAGTGCACGCTCTTCGGCAAGGAAGAGGACGGCTTCATCAACTACGTCAAGGGCGCGAATGTGGCCGGCTTCATGAAAGTGGCCCGCGCAATGATGGCTCAGGGTATTCTTTAAGCTTTTACTCCACATAGAACAAAGCGGCTGTCGAGTTTTCGACAGCCGCTTTGTTTTTTTTGTAAGGGCTTTAATCATTAAGGTCTTTAAAGTCTTTAAGGTCTTTAAGGGCCTTAAGGGGTGGATACTTGGGGCCGGGGTGGATGGCGGTGTGCTTTATTTTGTGTCGGAGAGGCGGCGCATTGTGGCTATGTCGTCGAGGTAGTCCTGCATGTCCTGCTCGTGGTCAGCTTCATCGGCGAGGATTTTTTTGGCGAGGAGGTTGGTGATGTAGTCTTTGCCTTCCGTCAGCTCGGCGAGTTCCTGATAGCGGCGCATGGCACACTCTTCGGCGATGAGGATGGTCTTGAGGAAGTATTCGGAATTGAATGCCGTAGGGGTGTCGTAGACGCAACGGGCATGCTTGTACCATTCCTGGGGAGTCAGCACCGGGACGCCCTGCAATTCGATGATGCGGTCGCAGAGCATTGATGCGTGTTCCAGTTCTTCGGCGGCATGCTCCTCAAATTCGCGTTTCAGGTCGACTCGCTGCGCACCGGTCACCATCCTGGCTGCGGTCCAATACTGATAGTATGCGAGCCATTCTTCGGACAGCGCGGCGTTAAGCTGGTCGAGGACTCTTGCCACATCAATTTTCCCTTTCAAAAGGGCTACACTTTCTCTTGCCATAATTGTATATATCGTTTAGTTAAGTAACTGTTTAAAATTATTTTATATTAACCGTTCAAAATTATTTCACACCTATATAACACGGCAGGGAACGATTGGTTCACCGTCGCGGCATAGTGAACACCGGGAGCGGCGCCGGCGTTTTATCAATAGAATAACCAAAAGAGAACCAATATGTCAACTCGACTTGTTTCAACTATTGCAAGCTCTCCGGCAAGGAGATGCATGGATTTGAAATCGCCATTGCAGTTCAAGCATATAACCATTGATGACATTGCCGTCATCAGCCGATTTCTGAGCCGCTCGGTATCGCGCACATGCGACTACACTGTGGGGGGCATATATATGTGGGTACATTATTTCAGTTACCGGTATTGCATCTACCGCAACACGCTTTTCTTAGAGGGTGTGAGCGAGGAGGATATGAGCCGGCCGGCATTCTCGATGCCGTTGGGAGAGCTTCCTCTTGGCGAGGCGGTTGAACTGCTTAAAAGATATTGCGCCGAAAACGGTATTCCGCTGCGGTTTTCGGCCATCCCGGAGGATCGTATCGAGGCGTTCAAATCGGTTGGAGACTGGGATATAGAGCCGCTTGCCGACTGGGCCGACTATCTGTATGACGCCGAGAGCATCGCATCGCTGTCGGGAAAGAAGCTGTCGAAGAAACGCAACCACATGAACCGGTTTGTGGCCGACAATCCTGACGCGAAACTCCGCCCGCTCAATCCGAGCGATACCGAACGGGTGCTCAGGGCATTCTACAGCTGGGACGACACTACAGAGATGCAATCGCTGACGGCACTTGAGGAGCGCGACATGACGGTCAACGTGATGGAGCATTTGGAACGGCTGCCCGGCTTCGAGGGAGCGTATCTCGACGACGGGCGAGGCAATATCGTAGCGTTCACCATAGGAGAGGTTATCGGCGACACGCTGTATGTCCATATCGAGAAGATGGACCATAATGTGCCGGGCGCCGGAGTGGCGGTGTTCAATCTGTTTGTCAAGGATATGCTCGAGAAGCACAGCGGGCTCAGATATTGCAACCGCGAGGAGGATGTGGGTGACGACGGACTGAGGCAGGCGAAGCTGTCGTACCATCCGTGGGCGATATTGCATAAGTACGATCTAATCGGAAAGTGAAGCGCAGGGAGCCGCGCGGAAAACAGCTGACGCCACAACATTTCATCCCCTCCCCCGCGTTGCCACCCCTACGTTGTAACTTTTTCGCGCATTTTTTTTAAAAATTTTGAGTAACTTTGGGGCTACGAAACCAAAGGTAAAAAAAGATGACGACAGAGCAGAACAGAACAAAGGTGTGGGTGGAGGCGATGAGGCTGCGCACGCTGCCGGTATCGGTGGCGGGAGTGCTGGCGGCAGTCGCACTCAGCGAGATTTACGGTTGCTTCAAGCTGCTGCCGTCGCTGGTCTGCCTGCTGTTTGCCGTACTGGCTCAGATAGCGTCAAATTTTGCAAACGAATATTTCGATTACCGCGGAGGCCTCGACCGCAAGGGACGCGTCGGTCCGCGCCGCGGCGTCACCGAGGGGGACATCACTCCCGAAGCGATGCTCCGCGCCACAATCGCGACGCTCGGAGCCGCATGCGCCGCAGGCTGCCTGCTAATAATATGGGGTGGCTGGGAACTTGTGCCTGTAGGGCTGCTTGTGGCCGGCGGCGTATTCGCATACTCGGCGGGGCCGTATCCGTTGTCGCACCACGCGCTCGGAGAGGTGGCGGTGGTACTGTTTTTCGGGATTATACCGGTGAACATGACGTATTACATAATGAGCCACCAGTTCGGGCTTGCCATATTCATGGTATCACTCGGCATCGGCCTGATGGGCGCCAACATATTGCTTGTGAACAATTACCGCGACATAGATGACGACCGTGCAGCCGGAAAGCACACGCTCGCCACGGTGTTCGGCGGCAAATTCGCCTCGACGCTCTATCTGCTCAACGGCTGGGTCGCAATGGCTTTGGCAGCACCGCTCTTCATAGAGCTGCCTGTGGCGGTATGGGTTGCCCCGGCGCTTTATCTTGGCTGCCACACGATGCTGTGGTGCGCGTTGCTGAAGAGCCGCGGAAGCGCGCTCAACAGGCTTTTAGGGATGACCGCGCTCAATATGCTCGCCTTCGTACTGGTTTTCGCCCTCATCGTTTTCATAATATAAAACAAAGTCGACCGTGACACCGATAATACAACTGCAAAGTCAAAAATTATACTATACCGGGGTTATGCTCACCAACCCCTCTCCCACTGATATAGTGCAGGGCATCAATGTGGTGATAGGAGCCAACAGTGCCGGAAAGTCGACCCTCGGCAATATCATAGAGAAGGGCTGGAACTTCCGCACCAACGTCATCACCTCGCCTGCCGGGAAGCCGTCGGTAAAGAAAATCGAATTTTCGGACATACACTCGCTCTCGGGGCTTAAGGTGGAGTATTACCAACAGCGCTATGAGGCCACGATGAACGACGAGGTGCCTACCGTGGCAGAGGTAATGGGAGATAAAATCAAAAGCGAAAGATGGGCGGAGCTGACGCAGCTGTTCCACCTGCACGGCACGGAGGGACGCAAGGTCAATTACCTGTCGTCGGGCGAACTGCGCAAGATGCTTATCATCAACGCCCTCATAGAGCCGGTGGACGTATTGATACTCGACAATCCGTATATCGGCCTCGACGCGGCGTCGCGCGTGATACTCAACGAAGCCATCGACGCGCTCAACCACCGGGGCATCACCACAATACTGCTTGTGGCCAATCCCGTGGACATACATCCGAACGCCACGCAGGTGATACCGATGCAAAACCTCACCATACTGCCGGCAATCAGGGAGTTCAGTTCCATCAAGTGGGTGCAGCAGTCGGTGATGCATCTTTTCGACTATGCGGTCAATATGGCCGACATACCGCTTCCGCCCGGTATTGACAACGAGCCGGTGGATGTGGTGATGAAAATCACGGACGGCGTGGTGAACTATGGCAAGCGCCGTATAATCGACGGCATCGACTGGGAGGTGAAAGACGGCCAGTGCTGGGGATTATCGGGGCCTAACGGTTCGGGCAAGTCGACGCTGCTGTCGCTGATATGCGCCGACAATCCGCAGGCCTATTCCAACGACATAACGCTCTTTGACCGCCGTCGCGGCACGGGAGAGTCGATATGGGACATAAAGCGCCGGATATCGTTCGTGAGCCCGGAGCAGAGCCTTCATTTCCATCCGGCGGGTGATGTAGCGACCATAGTGGCGCAGGGGCTCAACGACACCACCGGAGTGTTCATTCCGCTGAAACCGGGGCAGAAAGAGCTTGCCGAGCAATGGCTGCGCCTGCTGCATCTGGAGCATCTCGGGCCGAGGAGCATCGGCACGCTGTCGGGCGGAGAGAAGCAGATGGTGATGCTTGCGCGGACGTTCATAAAGCAACCGAGACTGATGATATTCGACGAGCCGCTCCACGGGCTTGACTATGCGCGGGCACGTGCGGCACGCGCCATCATCAACCATTTCGCGGCGCGTTCGCGCGCTTCGCAGGGGAAGTATCCGTTATCGCTGATTTTTGTAAGCCATTACACGGAGGAACTGCCCGAATGTGTAACCTATACTAAAACGCTTGGAGGGACAAAGTGCAACTGACACACCTACATATCACCAATTTCAAGAATATAGCGGAGGCCGACCTGAGCTTCAGCCCCAATATCAACGCCCTTCTGGGTGACAACGGCATGGGGAAAAGCAATCTGCTCGACGCCATTTATTATCTGAGCTTCTGCAAGAGCTTCACTTCGCTCCCCGATGCGGGGATAGTGCGTTCGGGGGAGTCATTCGCGATGATGCAGGGTGACTATCTGCGACGCGGCATGGAGGAGCAGGTGGCATTCGGCTATGCCGCGGGAAAGCGCAAGTCGTTCAAACGCGGTGGGAAAGAGTACAGCCGTCTGAGCCAGCATATCGGAGTGTTTCCGTTAGTGCTCGTATCGCCGGCCGACATGGAGCTGGTGACAGGCGGAGCCGAGGGGCGGCGGCGATTTATCGACATGCTGATATCGCAGACCGACCCGACCTACCTGAACCATCTGATACGCTACAACGGTGCTCTGCAGCAACGCAACCGACTGCTTCGCGACCATGTCGCCGACCCTAACCTCTACATGGCGGTGGAGATGACGATGGAGATGTCGGCGGAGTACATAACGAGCGCCCGACGTGATATCACCGGCAGACTTCGCGACATCTTCGCAAAGCATTACCGCGACATAGCGCGCACGGCCGAGACTCCGCAGGCGGAATACCGGTCGGCACTCGACCAGTCGGGACGAAGATTCTGCGAGCTGCTCGACGAGTCGCGGCGTAAGGATGAAATCATAGGGCACACGACTGTGGGTCCGCACCGCGATGACCTTGAGCTGACGCTCGACGGGATGGCGGTGAAGAGCACGGCCTCGCAGGGGCAGTCGAAGACGTTCACGATAGCGCTGCGTCTGGCCCAATATGAGTTCATGCACGAGGCGACCGGGATGCGTCCGCTGCTGCTGCTCGACGATATTTTCGACAAGCTCGATTCAAACCGCGTGGCGAATATCATAGATATTGTCAACCGTGATATTTTCGGTCAGATTTTCATTACCGACACCAACCGCGACCATCTTGACTCGATAATGTCGGCCATGAGCGGCGCCGAGTACAGCCTCTGGAATGTGGAGGGGGGCAAATTCCATAAAATGAAGCGCGAATGAAACGTACGGAACCTATATCAGTGAAGCAGCTCATCGACAAGGTGATGCTTGAGGGTGACACGCGCGAAACCGTCATGCAGCAGCGTGCGTCGTATCTATGGACCGAGGTGGTGGGTCCGGGTGTGAACCGCTTCACGTTCAGGCGCTATGTGGAGAAGGGGGTGCTGCATGTGTACATCACGTCGGCGTCGCTGAAAAATGACCTTGCGTTTCTGCGCCACAATATAATAAAGGAAATCAACGGACGTCTCGGGGCTGAGGTTCTGAGCGATATCGTAATACATTAAAAAACAAACAGACAATGGCTTATCAGTTACCTAAATGCAAAAACCAGAAGGTGCCGGCGGCAAGCTGCGGTTTCAACCACAAGATGCCTCTGCAGGTGCGCTTCAATGACATCGACATACTCGGACATATCAATAACTCGGTGTATCTGTCGTTTTTAGATCTTGCCAAGGCGGAGTATCTGACGACAGCGACTTCGGCCCGTGTGGAAATCGGGGGAATAGCCGTGGCAATCGTTAATATCAGCTGCAGCTTTTTCTCTCCGGGCTATTTCAACGAGCCGCTTGAGGCGGTGACAGCAGTGACGCGAGTGTCGCACCGCAGCCTCTGCATGGAGCAGCGCATCTACAATCCGACGACGGGTGATGTGAAGTGCATAGCCAACACTGTGATGGCCGGCTTCGACCCGCGAACGGCGAAGGGTGCCGAGATACCGCAGGAATTTATCGACGAGCTGGAGGCTTTCGAACAGCGCAGTCTGTTTGTCGAGAAAACGATGAAAAGCTAATAGCCGGACGAAAAAGATTTGCACAGTAAATAAAAAAATTTTATCTTTGTGGTCACTAACAGGCTGCTCGAATGGTGGAATGGTAGACACGAAGGACTTAAAATCCTTTGGCTATTGCAGCTGTGCGGGTTCGAGTCCCGCTTCGAGCACTGTGTAGGCTGCGCCGTTTTTACGGCGCAGCTTTTTTTTTATACCGACGTATCAGGGGGGAGACAGTAGAATGTATGGTGTAAATCGGCGTCCTCCGGAAGCCGTTGGGGTGACGGGTCGGACCAGTCAGACAGGTCGGACGAGTCGGATGGTGAGAGGGAGCGGGCGATGATACCACAGACCGCCCTGCTCGGGCTTGGCTGATATGGTAGCTTGTTGTGGCCGGGGTCTGCGCACGCTCCGCGGTCTGCGAACCCCGGTTAATCACAGGCTCGAGCCTCCGGCTCTCCGTGGGCGGGGGATGCCGTTGTGGGCGGTAGCCGGGGCGGGGGCGTCTCGCCCCCGTGGATGTAGGGCGGGTCAGGTCGGACGAGTCGGATGGTGAGAGGGAGCGGGCGATGATACCACAGACCGCCCTGCTCGGGCTTGGATGATATGGTAGCTTGTGGTGGCCGGGGGCTGCGCCCGCGCCGCGGTCTGCGAACCCCGGTTAATCACGGGCACGAGCCTCCGGCTCTCCGTGGGCGGGAATGCCGCTGTGGGCGGTAGCCGGGGGAGGGTGTTGCAGAACTCAGAGAAATGCCTCCAAAATGTAGGGACGCACGGCTCGTGCGTCCGCCAATAATCTGATTATCAGGCATTACACGCGGACGCACGAGCCGTGCGTCCCTACAATATGAAGTTTTGCAACACCCTGTGGATGTGGGGCAGTTTGCGGGGTTTATCGTGTTTATTTTCAAACATTATGATATTTTTTTGAGCGGGGTGTAACATTTTTTGTATATTTGCGTATGATATTATATGATGGCGTGCATGCGCTGTCAAATATGCTGTAAATCAACAATTACATTTCAAAATAACAATCAGATGAAAAAGTTTTTCAAAAAAGCGTTAATGCTTGCGGGCGCACTTATGATGCTCCATACGGCGGCATCGGCGCAGGATATGCCGCTGCCGGTGGATACGGCGGTGCGTATCGGCACGCTTCCCAACGGACTCACTTATTACATCCGTCACAATGAGAAGCCCAAAGGACAGGCCGACTTCTACATCGCGCAGAAGGTGGGCAGTATACTTGAGGAGGATAACCAGCGCGGTCTGGCTCACTTCCTCGAACACATGTGTTTCAACGGCACGAAGAATTTTCCCGGCAACCAGATTATCAACTGGCTTGAGACAGTGGGCGTGAAGTTCGGCCGCAACCTGAACGCCTACACCGGTGTGGACGAGACTGTCTACAACATCTCGAATGTGCCTGTAGCGAAAGAGTCAGTGCAGGACTCCTGCCTTCTGATACTTCACGACTGGGCCAACAATCTTCTTCTCGAAGATGAGGAGATTGACAAGGAGCGCGGTGTGATACATGAGGAATGGCGCTCGCGCAACGTGGGCCAGATGCGTATATTGGAAAATCTTCTTCCCACAATCTATCCCGACAGCAAATATGCCTACCGCCTGCCTATCGGCACTATGGAGGTTGTCGACAACTTCCCCTATCAGGCGCTCCGCGACTATTATGAGGCGTGGTATCGTCCTGACCAGCAGGGTATAGTTGTGGTCGGCGACATCGATGTTGACCGCATCGAGGGAAAAATCAAGGAGATGTTCTCGGATATCGAGATGCCGGAGAACGCACCCGAGCGCACATATTTCCCCGTTCCTGACAACGAGGGTACCATCTATGCCATCGGCGCCGACAAGGAGCAGCCCAACGCAATGGTGTGGATCTACTTCAAGAGCGACGCATTCCCCAAAGAGATGAAGGGCAATCTGTCGTATCTGGTGCAGAAGTATGTTATGAACATGGTAACGTCGATGCTCAACAACCGACTGAGCGACGCAGCCAACAAGCCTGACGCAGCGTTTGCCCAGGCAGTTGCATTTGACGGCGATTTCATTCTTGCCAAGACCAAGGATTCATTCTCAATCGTTGGCGTAGGCAAGGACAGCAATCTGACCCCTGTGCTCCAGTCGATCTACCGCGAGGCACTGCGCGCAAAGCGCGGCGGTTTCACCGTGGGTGAGTATCAGCGCGCCAAAGATGAATACCTGTCACAGCTGGAGCGCGCCTACAATAACCGCAACGACCGTGAGAACGAGCCGTTTGTGCAGGAGTATGTGCGTCATTTCATCGACAACGAGCCTATACCTTCAATCGAGGACGAGTATCAGCTGATGCAGATGATCGTGCCGATGATCAATGTCGACATAATCAACTCTGTGCTTCCGGAACTTATCACCGACAACAACCGCGTGGTCTGGGCGCTTCTTCCCGAGAAAGAGGGAGTGACTCTGCCTACCGAGGCAGAGTTTGCGGCAGCGATGGCGGCAGTCGACGGCGAGACAATCGAGGCATACGTCGACGAGATGAAGGCAGAGCCGCTTATCGCCAATCTGCCTGCAGCCGGCAAGATTGTATCAGAGAAAGCGCTTGAACAGTGGGGTGCCATTGAGCTCACCCTTTCAAACGGCGTGAAAGTGATAGTCAAGCCGACGAAATTCAAAGCCGACGAGATATTGTTCAGCGCCAGCGCATTCCGTGGCACCGCTCCCCTCTCGGCCGACAATGACACCGACATCAAGAATATCGAGCTTGTGCTCACATCAAACGGACTGGGCACATACACGGAAATCGACCTCCAGAAA
Organism: uncultured Muribaculaceae bacterium; assembly: GCA_947174635.1. GTDB lineage: Bacteria > Bacteroidota > Bacteroidia > Bacteroidales > Muribaculaceae > JAGBWK01. The sequence continues at coordinate 13,740 of CAMWJS010000014.1, read as the reverse complement.
TATCTCTCAGGCAAGCAGGCCAAAGTGGGTCTTGAGGTAGGCAACTTCCAGAGCGCCCTCGAGGGTTACTCCACTCCGAAGGATCTGCCCACGCTGATGGAGCTTATCTACATGACTATGACCGACGTCACCATCAGTGAGGATGACTTCAAGTCGCTCCAGAGCAAATTTGCCGGACTGCTTCGCAACCAGGAGTCAAATCCGGAATATATCTTCGGCCGCGACGCGATGAAGAGCGTGTTTGCCAACCCGCGCCGTCTGCCTGTCACCTCGGAAGATGTAGAAGCCGCCAACCGCGAGAATATCCTCAGCATCATTCATGACGTGACTTCAAACGCCGCCGACTATACATTCGTGTTTGTAGGCAACATCGACATGGAGACATTCCGTCCGCTCGCAGAGCAGTATCTCGCCACGCTTCCGGCCGATGCGTCGAAGGCCGCGAAAGAGGTTACCCTCGATGCCAGCCTTATGGCCCGCGACGGCAAAATCAACGACAACTACACCACCAAGATGCAGACCCCGCAGACCTACGCCATCATCATGGCATCGGGCACCGCACCTTTCACCGCGAAAAACGCCAACGTGGCGTCAATCGTGGGTCAGATACTCTCCAAGCGACTTCTCGACACAGTCAGAGAGGAAATGGGCGCAGTATATTCAATCGGCGCAGCAGGCTCGATGAGCCGTATGCCCGGCAAGAACACCCAGCTTGCAACCCAGTTCCCGATGAAACCGGAGATGAAGCAGGAAGTGCTCGACTTCATCGCTGCCGAGATAGAGCGCATGCAGGGCAACGTGACCCAGGAAGAGCTCAACAAGGTGGTTGAATATATGGTGAAATCAGCCAACGAGGGCAAGGAAAAGAACAGCTCATGGCTCGGCGCCATCAGCGGCTGGACTGAAAACGGAGTAGACACATTCAACGACAATGTAGCCACTCTGCAGTCAATCACAGTAAAGGATGTAGAGCAGTTCCTCGCCGACCTTATGTCACAGGGCAACTACATCGTAGTGACACTTGACCCCGAAGCAGCAGAATAATACTGCACACGACTGACAGCAGTCAACAGACAATACCGAGGGCGGAGCGACAGGAAATTGTCGTTCCGCTCTCTTTTTCATGTCAGGGATTACCGAAAGTCATTATCGACTTGAAGGAACGGAAAAATCGGCTCAGGCCGAAATAACATTACAAGGCAATATAATAATTCCCGGCTTTACCTTGAAGGTGTTGCAGCTCTTCAAATTGTAGGGACGCACGGCTCGTGCGTCCGCTCGTAATATCTGACAATCAGATTATTGGCGGACGCACGAGCCGTGCGTCCCTACGTTTTGGCGGCATTTCTCTGAGTTCTGCAACACCCTCACAGCAATATTAAACTGAGACTGTAATATGAACTGCAATTTAGAAACTGTTTAAAATTCATATTACTTTGCCTTTGAGAGTCTTGTCGGTGTCTTTTTGTTTATTCTTCGATCACGTAGCTACGGCTACGCTCCCTCATCACAAACAAAAATCAATCCGACAATCCTTCTCAAAATCCGTATCATATAAATTTAAACAGTTTCTTAGGCTTGAACTGAAAAATATCATTATATTTGCGATACAGAACAAACCAACAGTAATATTTTTCAAACAAATCTGACATGAACAGGAAAAAATCTATTTTGCTATCGGCGCTGCTGCTGGCGTCGTCGCTTGTGCCGGCTTCGGCCAACAGCAATGAGGGCACCTACACTCCCGCGCCCGAGAACCTTGAGGCACGCCGCCAGTTTTCGGCCAACCGTTTCGGCATATTCATCCACTGGGGCATATACAGCATGTTCGGCCAGGGAGAATGGTATCTCAACAACAATATCAATGCCGAGGAGTATGCCAAAGCCGCCCGCGGCTTCTATCCCGCCGACTTCGATGCAGAGAAATGGGTGTCGGCCATCAAACGTTCGGGTGCCCGCTATATCACCATCACCTCCCGCCATCACGACGGCTTCTCGATGTGGGATACGGAGCAGTCGGCCTATAACATTGTCGACGGCACGCCTTTCGGCCGGGACATACTCAAGGAGCTTGCCGACGAATGCCACAAACAGGGCATCACACTGAATTTCTATTATTCGCACCTCGACTGGACGCGCGATGACTATCCTATAGCCATGACCGGACAGAACACCGGTCGCGACCGCTCTAAAGCCGACTTTGACAGCTACTACAGGTTTATGAACGCACAGCTGCGTGAGCTGCTCACCAACTACGGCCCGATAGGCGCCATCTGGTTTGACGGCATGTGGGATCAGGATTTCAAGGGAGGCAATTTCGACTGGCGCCTCGGCGAGCAATATGACCTCATACACTCGCTGCAGCCTGCATGCCTGATCGGCAACAACCACCATGTCACCCCGTTCCCCGGCGAGGACATACAGATATTCGAACGAGATCTGCCCGGCCAGAACACAGCCGGCTGGAACGGCGACTCGGAAATCAGCCAGCTACCACTCGAGACCTGCAACACGATGAACGGAATGTGGGGCTATCAGATTTCCGATCAGAACTACAAGAGTTCCGACGAGCTGATACGCTATCTTGTCAAGGCAGCCGGCATGGGAGCCAATCTGCTGCTCAACGTAGGCCCACAGCCTAACGGCGAGCTGCCTGCCGCCGCAATCGAACAGCTGACCAAGATGGGCGACTGGCTCGAGGTCAACGGCGAGACAATCTACGACACACAGGCAGGCCCGATTGAGGAACAGGAGTGGGGCACGTCGACGCAGCGCGGCAAACGAGTGTTCGTGCACATACTCAACCCTGAGACGCGGGAAGTGACGCTCCCTGCCGGGCTCAAACTGAAAAAAGCGTTTACGTTTGCCGACAAGACACCGGTGCGCTTCACACGTGGCAAGGATGCAACGACACTCCATCTGCCGGAAGCTACTCCCGGACCGGACTTTATAGTGGAACTGGAGACCAAATAACAGCCCCGCGGGTGTTAGATAACTCAATATCATCCGCTTGCGCCGGATGTGGCTGACGCAAGCGGACACAACCGGCGCAAGCAGCAAGCGGGGCGAGGGCGTGTGCCCCGTTCCACTTCATATTGTAGGGACGCACGGCTCGTGCGTCCGCATGTTATACCTGATAATCAAGATGTTGGCGGACGCACGAGCCGTGCGTCCCTACTTTTTGGAGGCATTTCTCTGAGTTCTGCGACATCAGCTCTCCACTTTACTCTGAGTTGCCGGGGGATTATACTAAAATCATGCTATATATATTGAATTTATACTGACATATTTAACATTCGGGATTTGCAAATCAGAAATATATTTTGTATATTTGTATCTGCCATGATGAATGCAAGGATATTAAGTATATTTCTTTTGTGCTTTATTATCATTCCCGATGCCATTGCCGGACTGAAAGCAGAGACAGACTCATTGCTCAATGAGCTGGATAATGTCATATCCCAACGCGACATTTACAACAGTCGGAAAGAGAGCGAGATAGCGGCTCTGCGTCAGAAGATATCGGAGGCAGCGGATGAGCGTGAGCGTTTTTTCGCGCTTGGCAATCTGTTTTCGGCCTACAATTCATATAGCGCGGACTCGGCATATTCAATCAGTCTGCGTCAGGAAGCCATCGCCAACCGAAGCGGTGACAACGAACTTATCATCAATGCGAAACTCAACAAGGCCAACACCCTGGGCATGACGGGGATGTATCACGAGACACTTAAGCTTGCCGAGTCGATAGACTACAGCGATGTGCCCGGCTATCTGCGCGCATATTATTTCCACACAATGCGCACGATGTATGGCAATCTGGCAGACGTGTCGGTGTTCGAGCCTGACAAAGCCAACTACGAGGCTCTGACAGAGGCCTACCGCGACTCGTTGCTTTCAGTATACGACCGGGAGTCGATGATATATCATCTGATAAAAGCCGACCAGCTTAATGTGCACAACCGTCCGAAAGAGGCTATCGAGCTGCTCCGCAACTATATGAAAAACAATCAGCTGTCGGAACATGACATGGCGATATGCGCGTTCACGCTATCGGACTCGTATGGTCTGGCCGGCGACACAGCCAACAGGAAGAAACAGCTGCTTATATCGGCTATATCGGATATGAAAACGGCGGTGAGAGAATATGTGTCGCTCAGAGAGCTCGCCCTGATGCTCTATCAGGAGGGAGATCTCGACAGGGCGTACAGGTTTCTGACTATGGCTGTCGACGACGCCTCCAAGTGCAACGCACGTCACCGTATAGTCGACCTCAACGCCTCCTACCCGATGATAAACGGCATTTACGTCGAGAAGGTGCACAGTCAGAAGAAAGCACTCGAGCGGACTATAATAATAATCACCGTGCTGTTTATCGTGGCAATCGGTCTGCTTGTCTACATTCGCAAGCAGATGCTGCACATAGCGCGTCAACGTCGCACGGTTGTCGAGGCCAACGACAAGCTCAATGAGCTCAACGGCAGGCTGACCGAGTCAAACGACCGCCTCAACGACCTTGTGGGGCAGCTGAAAAAATCGAATGACCGCCTCAACGAGGTAAACACCCAGCTGACGCACTCTAATGACAGGCTCCACGACGCGAATTGCGCCATTCAGGAGATATCAGAGCTCAAAGAGGTGTATATCGGGCGCTATATGGACCAGTCGCTGGCCTATATAGAGATGCTTGACGCTTACCGCAAGTCAGTGGGGAAGCTGTTGGGGTCGGGCAAGATAGACGAGCTGCGCAAACTTGTCAAGTCGACTACTCTGGTCGATGACGAGCTGAAATCATTTTATGAAGAGTTTGACCGGACGTTCCTGAGTCTGTTTCCGACATTTGTGGAAGATTTCAACGCGCTGCTTCTGCCTGACGAAGCCATAATACCCAAAAAGGCGGGCTGTCTCAACACCGAGTTGCGCATCTATGCGTTGATAAGGCTTGGCATAACGGACAGCGACAAGATTGCCAAATTTCTAAGATACTCACTGACTACGATATACAATTACCGCACGAAGGTGCGCAACAAAGCAAAAGGAGACCGCAACCAACTGGAATACGAAGTTATCAAAATCGGGCTGCAATCACCCGAAAGGTAATCACGCCAAGTCTGCATGCCAGGAATAGAATGAGATAAAATTCCCGTATCCCTTAAAAGAAAGACACACAACAGAAATTAACCGACCCCTCCGACAGGCCTGAGCCATGCATTAAAGCCACTACTTAAATCACACCTAAACAACTACCTTAGCAACTAACAACCAGTGATTTATCTCCTCAAATACACTACCTTTTAGATATACGGCATTGACAACACTCCAACCTTTATATAAATTTGTGTTATCGAAACCAATTTAATTTAATATCACGAAAATGGAAAAAATCAGATTACCATTTAGGTTATTGTTTCTGATGCTCCTTGCGGCGACGTCGACAGCGATGTGGGCCCAACAGGCAAGCATTACAGGAACGGTCAGCGACCCGAGCGGCGAGCCTCTGGTCGGTGTCAGTGTAATAGTAGTCGGAACACAAACCGGCGCAATGACAGACCTTGACGGAAAGTACAGCATCAATGCCGACAAGAACGGCAAGCTGCAATTCTCGTATATAGGTTATAAGCAACAGCAAGTACAAATCAATGGCCGAAGCGTCATCGACATCGTCATGGAGGAGAACTCCGAGGTGCTCGACGAGGTTGTAGTCGTGGGTTATGGCACGATGGACAAGAAGGAACTCACATCGGCTATATCCCACATCAGTGAAAAAGACTTCCTCACTGTAAGCTCTCCCGACCCGAAGATGCTTATCCAGGGTAAGGTTCCCGGCGTGTCAATCACCAACACCGGAGCCGGCGACCCCAACAACATGGCCGGCATACAGATACGTGGTGTCTCTTCACGTTCGGCAGGCCTCGGCCCGCTTATCGTGATTGACGGCGTGCCCGGCGGCGACCTCTCCAACGTCAATGTCAACGACATCGCTTCGTTCGACATCCTCAAGGACGGTGCGGCGTCGGCTATCTACGGTACTCGCGGTTCGAACGGTGTCGTTGTCGTCACCACCAAGAAAGGAAGCAAGGACGGAGCAGTCCACACCTCTTACTCCGCTACCCTCTCATGGGACAAGGCAAAGAAAGAGCTTGACATGATGAGCGCGCAGGACTATCGCGACGTACGCCTCGGCTGGGGTGACCGCGGTGTCGACCTCGGCGGCAATCTCGACTGGCTCGATGCAGTGACCCGTACCGGATTCGCAATGCAGCACACGCTCACTATAAGCGGCGGCAACGAGAACAGCAACTACCGCGTGACCGCCGACTACCGCGACGCCAACGGTATCGACCTCCGCTCCAACCGCGAAGAGTATGGCGCACGCGCATCAGTGATGCATACTACAAAAGGGGGCCTGTTCACCATCAACATGAACGTGGCACCCCGTATCATCTACCGCGACGCATCTGACTGGGGCGTGTTCAAGGACGCACTCGAAGCCAACCCGACAACTCCGCTGATGGACCCCAACGACCCGTCGAAATACTACGATTTCTTCGGCCAGATAACCGGCAACAACCCGGTTGAGCGTCAGAAACTTGAAACCGACCATGCCGACACTAAACTTCTCGACTGGGACGGTACCGTACGCCTCAACCTGCTCCCTCTCCTCGCCAAAGACGGTTCAAGCATACACCACCTGACCACACAGATTATGTTTGCCGACCATCAGTATTCACACGACAACACCTGGTTCCGCCCGTCAACAAGCACTCAGGCAATCCATAACGGACATGAAGGCGAAGCCAGCCGCTCTTACTCGAAAGGACGCACATTCATGGTCGAATGGCTCACCAACTACAACGCCCGTTTCGCAGACAAACACAATGTAAAGGGTATGGTAGGCTATTCTTACCAGTATGAGCGTTACTCAGGCTTCAATGCTGAAAACAAGGACTTCCCCAACGACGGTCTCGGTGCTGACAATCTCGGCTCCGGCGAATGGGCCAAAGAGGAAGGCCAGGTGATGATGGGCAGCTACAAGAACGACTGTAAGCTCATATCGTTCTTCGGTCGTGTAAGCTATGACTACGACGGCAAGTATCTGTTCACCGCATCGCTCCGCCACGAAGGCTCGTCGAAATTCGGCAAGAACCACAAATGGGGTAACTTCCCCGCCGTATCGGCCGGATGGCGTATCTCGCAGGAAAACTTCATGAAGGACATCACCTGGATCGACGACCTGAAAATCCGAGGCGACTATGGTGTCACCGGTAACCAGGACTTCGGCAGCTACAACTCCATAAGCACCATGTCGGGCTTCGGCGATTACTACTACAACGGCAAATACTTCCAGGTATGGGGCCCGGGCAACAACGTCAACCCCGACCTCAAATGGGAAAAAGGCAAGAACTGGAACGTCGGTCTTGACTTCTCGGTGCTCAACAACCGCATATACGGTTCACTCAACTACTTCAACCGCCGCCAGCAGGATCTGCTCGGCAACTACACCGTGCCCGTTCCGCCGAACATCCACAACGAGACATTCGTCAACGTGGGTACGATGAAAAACAGCGGCTTCGAGTTCGACATCAACTTCAATGTAGTCGACACCAAGGATTTCTCCTACAGCTTCGGAGTCATCGGTTCGACAATGAGCAACAAATTCGTTGATTTCAGCAACTCCGAGTATGTAGGACGCGATTACGACAACCGCGTGTCGACTCAGGACCCCTATCCCTACTATACACTTCAGCGCATCGAGAAAGGCCAGTCGGTCGGCAACTTCCACATGTGGCGCTACGCCGGTATTTCCTCGGAAGGCGAATGGCTCGTCTATGACAAGGACGGCGACATCATCCGCGCATCGCAGGCCACGGACGACGACCGCTGCATCGTGGGCAACGGTATGCCCAAGTTCACCATGTCGACGACGCATAACTTCCGTTACCGCAATTTCGACCTGTCACTCTTCTTCCGCGGCGCATTTGACTACGACATCTTCAATATCCACGATTTCTACTACGGCACCCGCAACTTCACGGGCAACCAGCTTAAGAAAGCCTACGGCAAGAACTTCGACATATCGCCCAACGCCACTACCGTAGTGTCGGACTACTTCCTCGAAAGAGGCGACTATTTCAAGCTCGACATGATCACATTGGGATACACCCTGCGCCTGCCGCAATGCCGTTTCCTGGACCGCGTACGCGTATACGGCTCGGTTAAGAATGTGTTCACACTGACAAAATTCAGCGGCGTAGACCCGACTTCATACGATGTCAACGGCCTTGAGCCCGGCGCAACCGGAAGCCGCTCCTACTATCCTCAGACCCGCCAGTTCATAGCAGGCGTACAAATCGATTTCTAAACCAATCAATACCACTGAAATGAAATTACTGAAAAATATAGCGGTAGCGGCAGTGTCCCTGGTGGCATTGGGGAGCTGCACCGACCTTGACGAGACTCTTTACGACAAAGTCGGCTCGGACAACTACTACAACACAAAGATGGACGTCATACGTGCCACATTCCGTCCGTTTGAACATGCATACTGGAGCATCGGCAGCCGCCACGTGCTCAACGAACTCACCGCCGACCAGCTTATAACCCCCACCCGCGACGGCTGGTGGTACGACGGCGGCAAATGGGAACGTCTGCATTACCACACCTGGACCGTCGATGATTTCGGCGAAGCGCAGACCGAATGGAACGGCTGTTTCCAGGGCATCATGCAGTGTAACCTCGTAATCGAAGACCTGAGCCGGTTCACACCCGAGCGGTTCGGATTTACAGAGGCCGAGTTCAACAACCTCAAGTCACAGTGCCGCGCGCTGCGAGCATGGTTCTATCTGCGCCTTCTCGACGCATTCCGCAATGTGCCCCTTGTGACCACCTACAGCGACAAGCCCCAGACTCCGCAGGTCGAGCCTGAAAAGGTGTACAAATTCATCGAAGAGGAGCTCATCGACTGCACCAAGCTCCTTGTAAAGAAAGAAGCCCTCGGCACAAACGCACAGCTCCAGGGACAATGGACGCAGGCCGCAGCCGCCTCGCTTCTCGTACGTCTTTACCTCAATGCCGAAGTATATGTGGGCGAAGACCATTACAGCGACTGCGCCAAGGTGGCTGAAGACATTCTGGCAGGCGTATACGGCGCATATCAGCTGGCCGACCGCTGGGATGCCGCATTCGACTGGGACAATGACAAGTGTGACGAGGTGATATTCGGCTTCCCCGGTGCCAAAGGATATTCACACTGGCATTATGACGGCGACACTTACGCATGGACAGTGCCTGCAAAAGCCGCCGTATTCTTCGACGACAATAAATCAGGCGTGGGCCACAACACCAAGTATGCCGCTTCTCCGAGCTATGACCTCGACGGCAATCTCTATGAGTATGAACTCGGCATGCCGGTACAGAATTTCCGCAAATATCCCGGCGACTACCGTATGACATGCTACCGCAATCTCGGCAAAAGCCGCCGCGAAGGTCTCTTCCTCTACGGATATTGCGAATATACCGACAAGTCGACAGGCGCAACAAAACGCCTTAAGGCTCCCGAGGTGGACTACGAACTCTATATACGTGACGCCGTAGGTACATTCCACTCTCTCGCACCCGATAAGTGGCCGTCAAACAAAACCAGCGTGCTGCGCACCGGCGACCACAATTCAGGATGGCATTTCGTAAAATATCCCTTCTACGATGACAATGACGAGAACCAGCTTGAAAGCGACTACACCGAGATACGTCTGCCGGAAATAATCTATTCGCTCGCCGAATGCAAGATGCGTAAAGGCGACCGCAACGGAGCCGCCACACTTCTCAACTCTGTTCGCCGCCGCAACTATCCGGCCGAAAACCTTGAAGAGGTGCTCTATTCTCCCGAGGGCGATGTCCGCTTCGACGAACAGGAAATGCTCGCCGAATGGGGCCGCGAATTCTTCGCCGAAAGCCGCCGACGCATCGACCTGATACGTTTCGGCAAGTTCAATACAGGCCGCTGGTGGGACAAGACACCCGACACGGACACCCACACCGCCATATTCCCTCTCACACGCACCATTCTTGATGCCAACCCGATACTGAAACAAAACCCCGGCTACGGCAGATAATACAATTCAATAAATCATAAGTCATGAAAATAAGCAATATAATCTCAATACTTTCAGGGCTGCTGCTCATGGCCGGAATTACGAGCTGCGAGGGCGAAAAGGACCTGATAATAATTGACGGCGATCTGCCAATAAAGACGTCAACCCTGTATATGATCGGTGACGCGACCCCCAACGGCTGGAGCCTTGATGCCGCAACGCCTTTCGAAGCAGGCGAGGAGGACCCTCTGGTATTCACATGGGAAGGTCCGCTCAATGGCGGAGAGCTTAAACTGTGCCTTAAGGCAAGCAGTTTTGACGAACCGTTCATCAGGCCTTTGAATGCCGGCACTCCCATCGGGAAAGCCGGCATCGCCGAGGCTCCCTTCAAGATGAATGCCGGCGATCCCGACGACAAATGGAAAGTAACCGATCCGGGCATATACAATCTGCGTTTCGACCTGCGCAACTGGACAATGAGCGCATCGTTCGTACGCGAACAGGACGCACCCGTTATCGAGCCTATCGAAGTGGACCAGCTCTACATTGTGGGCGACGCAATTCCCACCGGATGGGATATCGACAGTCCTACCGAACTCGAAAAGAAATCCCAGTACATATACGTGTATGAAGGAACTCTCGACCTCGGCGAGTTTAAGGTTGTTCCCACTACCGGAAGCTGGAGCGTGCCGTTCATACGTCCCGCTGCCAACGGAGTGAACGTAAACAAAAATGGTGTAGCCGCTGACTCATTCATCTACACCGCCGGTCCCGACAATAAATGGCTTGTCACCGAATCAGGCATCTACCGTCTGACATTTGACCTCGAGAACTGGACCATCACTGCCGAATATATCGGCGAATATGTCACCACTCCCAAACTCTACATGATAGGCGAAGCCACCGACGGCGGCTGGAGCTGGGACAACGCCACGGTCATCGAGGCCACTGCCTCCAATGAGAACGTCTTCGTATGGGAAGGTGAACTCGGCCGCGGCTCGCTGAAAGCTGCGCGTGAAAAAGATTTCTCCGCATCTTTCTACCGTCCCTCCGCACCTGACTGTGTAATATCAGAAACCGGAGCCGCATCCGACGAAATGGTATTCACCACCGGACCCGACGACCAGTGGAAAGTGACCGTTGCCGGAAAATACCGTCTGACATTCGACACTGAAAACATGAAATTCAAAGCCGAATATCTCAACGGCACCACTACCCTTCCCTCTCTCTATATGATCGGCGACGCTACCGCCGGCGGATGGAGCCTCGACAACGCAACCACGATCACCACCGAGACGGAAAACCTCTACATCTGGGAAGGTGTGCTCAAACAGGGTGATTTCAAAGCATCGTTCTACAAAGATTTCGATGCCGAATTCTACCGCCCGGCCAACGCAGGCTGCACAGTGTCAAAATCAGGAGTCAGCTCCAACGCGATGGTGCTTTCGACTTCGCCTGACGACAAGTGGACAGTAACCGACGCCGGCAAATACCGTCTGACTTTCAACATCACGGAAATGACATTCGACGCAACATTCATCGAAGACGCCGAAATCATCGACCCGCTCTATATGATCGGCGATGCCACACCCAACGGATGGAGTCTTGACGATGCAACGGAGTTTACTCCTAATAAAGATGTCGAGGGCGAATATGTATGGACAGGCACGCTTAAGAAAGGTGAATTCAAAGCCTGCTCCGAGCTTGATTTCTCGGCCTCGTTCTACCGCCCGTCGTCAGCCGACTGTGAGGTATCGGCCTCCGGAGTTGCAGCCACTGACATGATCTACACCACCGGACCCGACTACAAGTGGAAAGTAGTGACCGAAGGCAACTACCGTCTCACCCTCAACATCAAGTCAATGACCATAGATGTAAAATATCTTGACTGAAAATTTAAATCCCGTTATGAAAAAAATGAATATAATAGCTGCAGCGTTGGCTGCCACAGCATTGTCCGCATGCACCGATGACATAGAAATGCGTCGCCCGCCCAAATTCGAGCTTCCCGATTTACCTGTAGTGGAGGATATCCACAAGTTTAAAGCCCCTCTCTACTGGAGTGTCTATGAATACTGCTACACGCAGTCGCAACAGGGCGTCGCCAACGAGGACATGGATCTCACCCCTCAGGAGTGGGACAAAATCATCGACTGGATGGCCCGTGACCTGAAGCCCTACGGCTACGACATGGTGTGCACCGATGGATTCATACCTATGCTCTCACAGGACGGAAGCGGCTACATGACCCATTACGGTTCGATGTCGCTCAAAGACCTCGTGGCGAAGTGCAAGGAAAAAGGTCTGAAAGTGGGCGTCTACGACAATCCGCTCTGGATACACGGCTCTGACGACACCCCTATCGAAGGCACAGAATATACATTCCGCAATCTCAAATACAATGGCTCCAACAGTGTGCTCAACCCCGACGCTTCCGACATGTGGTTCACTTGGGCGGTAGCCGAAAATCCCGGCACAAAGGAATTTATCGACGGCTTCTTCAAGCACTACAAGGAACTCGGAGTGGAATATATCCGTATGGACTTCCTCAGCTGGTATGAGGACGGCAAAGACCGCGGCATGGGCACTGTAGGTCTCGGCTACGGCCGCGAGTCATACGCCCGCGCTCTTTCATACATCGCCGAGTCAGCCAAGAAATACGGCATCTTCACCTCGCTTGTGATGCCCCATCTCAACAATGACGCCGAACTCGAATCGAAATACGGCAATATGGTGAGAATTGTGGCCGACACTCTCGGAGGCGGCTGGTGGCACTGCTCACAGGCCGACAGAGGTCAAGTGTATAACAGCTGGCCCAATTGCTCCAACATGTTTGACGGCTTCACCTACTGGTCACACATCTCGGGACGCGACAAGGTGATACTCGACGGTGACTTTATCCGCCTCAACACCTTCTCTACCGACGCCGAGAAAGAGACTGTCATATCGCTGCAGCTCATGGCAGGCGGCCCGGTAACTATTTCCGACCAATATATGAACATCGGCAACAACCTCCAGTTCTACACCAACAGCGAGATGCTCGAACTCAACGCCGACCGCTTCGTAGGCAAGCCTATGAGTGACAAAATCAACTCGGCAGGCAGCCAGATTTGGTACGGACAGATGACCAACGGCGACTATGTCGTAGGATTGTTCAACCGCAATGACGCCGCTGCAACAATGAGTGTCAATCTCTCCGATCTCGGCATTGACGGGCAGTGGAAAGCGCGTGACCTGTGGAAACATGCCGACGAAGGCACCGTTTCATCAATCAGCGCCACTGTCGCACCCCACGGTTGCAAAATCGTAAGACTGTCAAAGTAACCCACAAATTATCCTGATAAACACTCCTGAGGCTGCGCCGTAATGTTTACGGCGCAGTCTCTGTTTTTATCCGGACGGTATTATACGAATTTAATATTTGATAATCAGAGTATTGGCGGACGCACGAGCCGTGCGTCCCTACATTTTTGAGGTGCATTTTCATAGTTTGACAATGCCCTTCAGTCACCCACGGGGGCGAGACGCCCCCTTCCCTGCTACCGCCCGCAAACCTCCGCGGAGCATCGTGCATCAGTTTTTTGCTGTCATACATAGGGGGGGGGGTGTTGCAGAACTCCAAAACGTAGGGACGCACGGCTCGTGCGTCCGC
>CAMWJS010000013.1 GCA_947174635.1 uncultured Muribaculaceae bacterium | reverse complement strand
CCCTCCACCCACCACCGCCCCCTCGCGCCCCGGGCTTTTTTAACAGACAAACCGCAATGGCGAAAGATGTGATAATATCAACCGGAGCCGTGAACTGCTACGGCACGCGCGTGCTGACTGAGGGCATAGACCTGAGCCAGTACGAGCGCAACCCTGTTTTGCTCTGGATGCACCGTCGGGCGTTCGACGGGGACGCTATGCCGATAGGCAAGGTCGAGAACTTGCGAGTCGAGGACGGCAAGCTGATAGGCACGCCGGTTTTTGACCAGAACGACGACTTCGCCCGGCAGATAGAGAGCAAGTGGGAAAGCGGCTTTTTGCGCATGGCTTCGGCTGCGCTGGAGCCAATAGAGACGAGCGCGGACGATGCGCTGGTGCTCCCCGGCCAGACGCGCGAGACAGTGACGCGGTCAAAGCTGGTAGAGGTCAGCATTGTGGACATTGGAGGGAACGACGAGGCTCTGCAACTGTGCGGAGCCGACGGCAAGCTGATGAAGCTGGCAGCCGGCGAGGACGCCCCCGACCTCCCCCTGCTCCAGTTGACAAAAGAGGATAACCCCGAAGCCGACGAGGCAGCCGGCGAGGAAAACAATAAACCACAAAATCAAACAACAGCGATGAACAAAGAACAGTTAACCCTCCTGGGCTTGCCCGAGGGGGCCAGCGACGAGCAGGCGACCGCCGCGCTCCAGCTGATGAAAACGAAAGCGGACAGCGCCGAGACTCTGCAACTGGCAGCCGTGACGCAGTGTGTGGACCAGGCTATTGCCGACCGCAAGATTGTGGCCGAGCAGCGCGACCACTTTATCAAGCTGGGCAAGAGCGCCGGCGCGGAAATGCTGGCCGACACATTCAAGGCAATGCCCGCACAGGCCAAGCCCAACGACACCCTGAATCTATCCCGCCAGAGCGCCCCCGGCGCCGGCGCCCCTGCACCCAAGAGCTACACCAAGCTCAGCGAAGTGCCCCAGGGTGAGCTCCTGACGCTCCGCAAGGACCAGCCCGCCGAATATATGCGCCTGTATAAGGCCGAATATGGCACCGACTGCCCGGCGCTGAGCGAATAAAACCCGCAAGAACAAATAACCCATAAACAACAATGAAACCCAAAAACAACATTTTCAAAACCCTGCTCGGCATTGTCGGCTGTATGCTGATGGCCGTAACATTCAACGCCGCCGCCGGCGCGACGTGTGCCGTGGCAATCGGCTGTGCTCCGGAAGCTGGAGCCATTGCCGGCAACGTTCTGGCGCTCGCCCTCCAGGGGGCAGCCCCCAGCGGAGCGCTCCGCGCCGGAGTGCTCACAGAGATATGGACCGGCGAACAGATCAAGGCATTCCGCACGGCCCTGGAGTCATGGGGCTGGCTGGCCCGTATCCGCAGTTATAACCAGTATGTCAACAACGACGTGATCCACTTTGTGGAAATCGGCGGCGACCCTAAAGTGCTGGTAAATAACACAACCTATCCTATCCCTGTAACCGCGCTGGAGGACGCCGACAAGCCTGTGAGCCTTGACAAATTCAGCACGGAGGCCACCCCGGTAACAGACGACGAGCTGCACGCAATCAGTTACGACAAAATGGCGAGCGTGCAGGAGCGCCACCGCGATGTCCTTGTGGAGACATTCGGACAGCGCGCAATCCATGCAATCGCCCCGAACGAAAACGAAAACGGCATTCCCGTGCTGCGTACTACCGGCGCGGCGTCAGGCGGTCGCAAGATGATGACTTCGGACGACCTGCTGGCTCTCAAAAGGAGCTTTGACAAGATGGGAATCCCCAAACAGGACCGTGTGCTTGTGTTGTGCTCCGACCATGTGAACGACCTGCTCCAGACCGAGCAGCGCTTCAAAGAGCACTACAACATAAACCAGACCGAGGGAAAAATCGGGCGCCTGTATGGCTTCGACATATACGAGTATGACGGCACGCCCAACTACAACCCCACCACAGGCAAAAAACTGGCATGGGGAGCTGTCCCGGCGGCCACCGACATGCAGAGCTCAGTCGCATTCTATGCCGGGCGCATGATGAAAGCCGCAGGCTCTACAAAATTCTATCACAGCAAGGCCGAAAACGACCCGTTGCACCACCGCAACCTCGTGAACTTCGAGCAGTACGGCATTTGTCTGCCTCTGAGTGAAACGAAGTGCCGCGCGGCCATAATGAGCGACAAAGCCGCGTAAATTCCCAGCCGTAACCGGCGAAAGCCGCTTTGCACAAAAATCAGAATAACAAACCGCAAAGAATGACAACACTAAAGCGAGGCAGCTGCGGGGCGGAAGTCAAGACCCTGCAAGGCAAATTAAACCTGATGCCCGACGGCATATTCGGACCCTTGACCGAGGAAGCGGTCAAAGAGTTTCAGAAGCGCAAGGGGCTGAAAGCTGACGGCGTTGTCGGGTCACAGACGTGGGCGGCTTTGGGCGTTGCCCGGTGCAGTCGCAGGGTCGATGAAATCATTCTGCACTGCACGGCCACGCCGGAGGGCGAGGACTACACGGTGGCGCAGATAAGGCAAATGCACCTTGCGCGGGGCTTTTCGGATGTAGGCTATCACTTCATAATCGGGCGGGACGGCAAAGTCCATGCCGGCCGTCCCGAGGCGATAGCCGGGGCGCACTGTACGGGGCACAACACGCGGTCAATCGGCGTGAGCCTGGTGGGCGGGTGCCCCGGGCGCACGGTCCCGGACTGGAACAAAAAGAGCAAGGACACGCGCACCCCGGCACAGCGGGCCGCGCTTGAAAAGCTCGTAAAAGAGTTGCTCGGGCGCTACCCCGGGTCGACGGTGCACGGACACAATGAATTTGCCAACAAGGGGTGTCCGAGTTTCAACGTAAAGGAATGGCTCACGCAGGTGGGCATTAAACAGTAACAACATGAATGAGCGGCGAAATATTAACGATCATAATATCGGCGCTTTCGGCGGCGATAGCGGCCCCAATCGGGGCGTGGGTAGGCCGTAAGCTGGAGCGCGACAAATACAGGATAGAACTTGACCGGCTGCGGGCCGAGATGAAAGACAAGCTCGCGGAGGTCAAGAGCCACGAACTGGAGAACGTGCGCAAGGCTGCGGACATACTTATGGAGAGTATTGTTCCGCCGCTCAAAGCCGAAATAAACAACTTACGCAATGATGTTCAGAAACTCAAAACGGCTTTGGACCGCATTTGGGGCTGTCGCTATATTGACCGTTGCCCTGTCAAACACGAGCTGCTGCTCCACCCGAAAGGTGGCGGAGCAGAGCCGGACAGAGGCGGCGGCACAGGCAGAGACGACGGTCCGGAGCGAAAGCCGGAAAGAACAGCAGCACGCGGCGACCCTGACGACGGAGACGGAGAGCCGGGGGGCGACGGTGACGGAGGTTGAAATCTACGACACCACGCAACCGGCCGACCCGACGACCGGGGAGCACCCGGTCAAGGCACGGATCCGGCAGAGGCATGGCGAGGAAAGCCAGAGCCGGGCGCAGCTGGAGGAAACGGCCGGCGGCACGGCCGAAGCGACGGAGGAAGCGGCGGTCGAGAGGCTCGACACCCAATTGTCCGAGGTGACTGTAACGGCCGAGAGAGCGCCGAGCCTGTGGGAGCGCCTGAAACAGGGCGCGGCATGGGCGGCGGCAATAATGATCCTGGCGGGAGCCGGGTGGATATTTTTCAAAATCAGAAAACGCAAAAAGACATGAGCAACGAAACCAAAAATAAGACCGCCGCTGATACAGTAGCGGAGAACGTGCAGGCCATAGCCGAGGCAACCGCCGCCGGAGCGGCGAGCGCCAAGGAAGTGGCAACGGCAGCGGCCGAGGTTGCCGCCGTCCCGACTAAATCCGGCAAAGGGAAGCAGGCCGAGTCCAAGCCCAAAGCCGAGCGCACAAATGGAAAGGAAGCCACGGGAGCGCTGCGCGCAATCGGTCTGGCCGCCTGCCTGCGCCACGGGCTTAAATGCGTGTGGGTAACAGACGACGGGCAGTGCTTCGACCAGGAGAGCAACGCCCGGGCGCACGGCAAGAACCTGGGCAACTCTGAACCCTTAAAAGTAGAGGCGTGATGGGCACCAGTCTGGCAATAAAGAGAGAGAACGGCAATGTCCCCAAGAGCTTGCCGGGCGAGGACCATATAACGGGCCTTGTGTTCTACATGGCGGCGGCCGACATTCCCGACGCATTCAAGACCGAGCGTGTGCAGGCGCTGAGCACGATAGACGCGGCCGAGGCGGCCGGCATAACCGCGGACGCGGGGAGCTGGACGGTGCGAGTGCTGCACTATCAGCTGAGCGAGCTCTACCGCCTCAACCCGGCCGTGAGCCTCTACGTGGGTATCTTTGAGAAGCCACAGGGGGCGCAGACATTCGCCGAGCTTAAGACGGTGCAGAACTTCGCCGGGGGGCGCATTCGCCAGATGGGCGTGTGGTGTGGCGACGTGGCTCTTGCGGGCGGCGACGACCTGACGACCCTGCAAGGGGTTGCCGAGGCTCTGGCGGAGGAAGAGGCCGAGTTGTCGGTGGTCTATGCGCCCAAGGTGGCGAGCGTGAAGCAGCTGGCCGTAAACCTTGCGGGCGAGAACAAGAGCCGCGTCAGCGTGGTAATCGGCCAGGCAGGGAGCGGCGTGGGCGCTGAGCTGATGAAGGACAAGGGGAACGCGACAAAGGCGAGCGTCAGCGGCCTGGGCATTGTGCTGGGTTTGCTGAGTCGTGCAAAGGTGCACCAGTCAATCGCCTATATCAAAGAATTTCCCACCGGCGTGAGCCTGCCGGCATTTGGCGACGGCACTCTGGTGCGCGATGTGGACAAGGCTCTGATTGAGACGCTTGACAACACGGGGCGTTATCTTTTCTTTGTGACGCACACGGGGCTGGCGGGCAGCTATATGAACGACAGCCACACGATGGACTCGGGCATAAGCGACTACGCGGCGATCGAGAGCGTGCGCACGATGGACAAGGCCGTGCGCGGCATACGCACTTACATGAAGCCGGAGCTCGGCGGCAACGTCTATGTGGACGCGGCGACGGGCCAGCTGGCGAGTTATACCGTGGCGCACCTTGAAACGGTAGCGAACCAGGCGCTTGAGGCGATGGAGCGCGCGGGGGAACTGAGCGGCTACAAGGCCGAGATCGACCCGGCGCAGGACGTGGCAAGCACTGGCACGGTGGAAATCGTGATCAAGAACGTGGCGGTGCCCGTGATGCGCCACGTGAGAATAAAAATCGGGTTTGCAAAAAGTGTATGACCGGCAGCTGAAGCTACCGGACTTAACCAAAAAATTAAAGAGCAATGGCAACAGTAATCAACAATGGCGTGCCTATGGTCAACGGTATGCTGGTGGCGTGGGCTGACATTGTGGTGCTTGTCGGCGGCGTGCCTGTAACGGGCATTGTCGGCGTAGAGTACAGCGACGAGCAGGAGATTGTGAACAAGTGGGGGGCAGGTCGCCACCCTGTGGGGCGCGCCAAGGGGCGCATAACGCCGGGGGCGAAGCTAATTCTCTATCAGGAGGAGGTGCAGGCGCTCCAGTCGCAGAGCCTCAACGGGCGGTTGCAAGACTTACCGCCAATCGAGATCCAGGTGAGCTATTTGCCGGCCGGCGGCATTGTGGTGACTGACAAGATCCGCAACTGCCACATATCGGCCAATGCGCGCAAATGGAAAGAGGGGGACACGGGGCAGGAGGTGGAGCTGCCGCTGGTTCCCTCACATATCGAATGGGGCAAGACGGCGTAGGCCGCCCCAGGGACTACACAACAATGGCCGTTGGGGGCTGAGACCTTAACGGCCACTTGAAATCTTTGCCGAGGCAAAGCGCCAAGGCGATAACCAATTAAAACACCGCTTAAAATCAATTAAACAGACATGGCAACAACAGAGAACAAAGAGCAGACCGGCCGCACGTTTGACGGCGGGGTTGCCGAGGCACAAATTCAGGCATTCCAGACCAAACACGGAAGAATCCACCGCGTGGACATAGTGGAGGACGGAGACACCCATATAGGCTATTTTCGTCGCCCGGACTTCCAGACGATAAAGGCAGTCACCAAACTAAGCAAGACCGATGAAGTGGAAGCCGGCAAAGTGTTGCTAAATAACTGTTGGCTGGGTGGCAGCGAGGCGCTGCGCACAGACGCGATTCTTTTCATGGCTGTGCAGGTGCAGCTTGGCAAGCTGGTTAACGGCTGCATGGGCTCAATAAAAAACTTGTAGAGGCGCACACATTGGCGGAGTCGGACGATGAGGACGGCTTCGCCAAGGGGTGCGCCCTAATCCGGGCGAACCTGCACGTCGATGCTGAAAAGATTGAGACGGAGGAGGAATGGGCGCGGCTCTACTGTGAGGCTCTATGGCTGGAGCGGTGGAGGAACAGGAACCAGGCGGAACTTATCACGTCACTTTTCAGCGACGGCAATAGTTAGGGGCGTTTGTTGCACTTCGATGAAAGAAAGCCGAAAGGCAGAAAGAACGAGAAACTCTCGCCTTTGGCTAATCCGGCAATAGCACGGATAAAGCCGAGCAGCCAGGCGATAATGCCAAGCAACAGGAGAACGCCGATAATTTTTCCGAGTATGCCAATAATAAAATCCATGATATAAAGAGGCCGTGCGACTTGTAACGACTACACAAATATAACAAAAATAAACGACATGGCAAGCGTATTTGACTACGTTTTTAACATTGGGGGCAATTTCAGTGCCCAGATAAATGGCATGAGCGCGGCAACGGGGGCATTTTCAGCCCAGGTTGATGGAGCGCAGAATGCCGTGCAGTCGTTTACGGCCGCTTGCATGATGTTTGATTATGCTAAAAACGTGGCGCAGAGCATGGCGCAGGGCTTTGCGGAACTGAGCAGCGCGGGCATAAAACTGGACAGCCAAATGCACGACTTGAGTGCGGTTGCGGGCGTGACGGGTGACGGTTTGAAACAGATCGAGACTTTTGCCCGACAGAGTGCCAAGGCGTTTGGTACGGACGCCAGCGTGGCCGTGGAGGGGTACAAACTGTTGCTCTCGCAGCTGAGCCCGGAGCTGGGCAAATATCCGGAAGCTCTGAGCGCGATGGGGGACTGCATACAGACGACGAGCAAGCTGATGGGGGGCGACGGTGTGGCCGCGGCGCAGGTGCTGACCACGGCGATGAACCAGTACGGCGTCAGTCTGGAGGACCCGACTGCGGCGAGCGAGGAGATGGCGCGCATGATGAACGTGATGGCAGCGGCGGGCCAGGCAGGATCCGCAGAACTTCCGGCAATCAGTGCGGCATTGACACAATGCGGCATGGCGGCCAAAGCTGCAAACGTCAGCTTTGAGGAAACGAACGCCGCAATACAGGTGCTTGACAAAGCCGGCAAAAAAGCCAGTGAGGGCGGCGTTGCCCTCCGCAACGTACTGGGTCAGCTAAGCAAAGGCCGTTTTGTCGAGAAGCAGGCACGCGAGGAATTGGAAAAAGCCGGCATTGATGTTGTTGCCCTGGGTGACAACTCCAAGAGTCTTAAGGAGCGCCTCGAGATGCTGAAACCGATGCTTAATGACTCCGCCCTGCTGTCAAAATTCTTTGGCGTTGAAAATGCCAACGCTGCGCGCGCCCTTATCCAGGGCACCGACAGTCTGCAAGGATTCACCGATGCAGTGACAGGCACCAACAGTGCGACCGAGCAGGCGGCTATTGTTATGGACAGCTACGCCGAGCGACAGGCAAGAGTTAACCAACAGTTCGAGGACCTGAAAATTTCCATATTTCAGGCCACTGGTGATTTTTCACTATGGTGCGGTGTCCTGACTTCGGCGCTTGTGCCATTGGCGCAGCTTGCCCCATTGCTGACCGCCGGCTGGAAACTCATGCTGCTTATTAAGGGACTTAACTGGGCCGGTATGTGGTCCGGGATTGTCGGATGGGTAAGGTCGGCAGCTGTCAGCGTCGCGCTGATGAACGGCACCCTCACCACAAGCAACATGATATCACTGGGCTTCATAGGCAATATGGGACGCGCCACCATTAGCCTTGTGCGCTTTGCAACGGTCGGTATATTTAACGCCCTCAAAGGCCTGGGCGCGTTAGTTCTGTCATTCGTTACCGGCGGTACCGCGTCGGTCGCATTCTCCGCCACCGCTTCAACTTCATTTAAGGTGTTTCAGGGTGCAGCGACTTCCGCGTGTAGAGCTGTTGGTATAGCAATTATGAATATCCCTATTGTTGGTTGGATAGCGGCAGCGGTGGCCGCACTAATTGCACTTTTCAAATATTTATGGGACAAATGCTATGGGTTCAGGTTGGCCGTCTTTACGGTCTGGGAAACAATAAAAGCCTTATTTGCCGGAGTCAAACAGTTTTTTATAGCCATAGGTCAGGCAATATTAGGTTTTTTCCAAAAAGTATGGAATGCTATAACTTTAGTCGTTGACGCGATTAAAGGGATAGTGATAGGTGCTTTTGAAAAAGTAAAATCATTTGTTACAGGCGTTATTAATGTCATAAAAACAGGTGTACAAAAAGTTATAGCCTTTTTTAGTAAGATATGCCAGCCATTGGTAAATGTATTTAAGGGAATTGTCAACACAGTAGGAGGCTTTTTCTCTAATCTATGGGCCGGCATTAAAAACATATTTATTGACTCTATAAATTGGCTCATTGACCAAGTTAATAAAATAATAAAATACTTGCCGGGAGTAGATTATATCAAGAAGCTGGCAAGAGCTTCGGCCGATGCAAGTTGGGCTAAGGACCATTCTGGGACAAATGACACTGGCGGGGAAGATGGCAACGCTTCCGGTGCTGAAGTCCCCACAGTTGATTCACCTGATATAACAACCCCACCTACATTAACAATCCCATCTGTCACCCCCAATCCTGGGGACAGTTCCGCAGGTTCCGACGGAGGGGGCAAAATCAAAAATATTACAATCAACATTGAAAAACTTGTTGAGCGTTTCGAGATACACAGCGCGACCGTCGGCGAAAGCACCGAGCAGGTCAAAACTGCAATGCTTGAGGCCCTGATGGGCGCGCTTAACGACACACAACTGGCAACATCATGAGCATAATACCACAACCGAGTTTAGGCGGCAAGAAACTGCCTATAAGCATAGATCTGGCGGCGATGAGCTGGGCTCAGCACATTGCCAAGAGGCTTGTGCGGTTTAAGGAGCTGGGCGGAACCCCGGACCGTGACGGCATAAGCGGTCATGAAATCGGGCAGCCGATAACAGACCCGGAATATTGGGAGGGTCGCTGGGTGCTGTGCCCTCTGCGGCTGGAGCGAGAGAACGGTGAGGGGCTGACGTTTGCGGACGCGGTGGCAGCAGCGAGCCGGGAGCACCGGATAGTGAGCACGGCGCTGGTGGGTCGAGACGGCACGGTGAAAGAGTATATAAACGCCGGCGACTGGTCGGTCAACATAGTGCTGGGGCTGCAGCACGCGGAGGGGGGCGTGATAACGGACGAGTGGCCTGGCACAGAGGTGCGGGAGGTTAGGAAGCTGCTGGAGGCTAATGAGGCGCTGAGGGTTCACTCGGAGTTTCTGGACGCTCTGAATATAGGGAGGCTTGTGATAAAGAGCTATACCGTTCGCCAGATGACGGAGGCGAATTACCAAGTATATGAGATCAGCGCGGTGAGCGATGAGGATTACGAGATATTCAGCAAAGATTACGAACAACCGAAAAAAGAGGCGACACGATGAAAGGGATATTGATAGACGCGGGTACGGGCGACCTGCTTGTGGAGCGTGGCGGCATAGCCGTGGGCGACACTGAGGGGCAGACGGCTGAGGCTGTGGTGCTGACAATGCGCGGGGAACTGAAAGAGCACCCGCTTTTGGGGGGCGAAGCCGGGCGAATGCGCGGCGGGCAGCCTGATGTGATGTGGCCGAGCGATGTGCGGCAGATGTTGCGAGGCTGCGGGGTGGAGTGTGAGCGCGTGACGATGGAGGCAGACGGCACAATAAGCATAGAGAGATGAAAACGACAGCGAAAGAAAGACAAACGATGCTTGACATGGCTCTGCAAAGCGGGGGCCACGTGGAGATGGTGCTGGCGTTGGCTGAGTCCAACGGGCTGAGCGTGACCGACAGGCTGGAGGACGGGCAGGAGCTGAGTGTTCCGGAGCCGGTGGAGGGGGGGGACGCGCGGACGGTGAGGCTATACCGGGCGCACGGGGTGGAACCGGCGACGGTGGCGAGCGTGGACGATATGACGGCTTGCCCATACGGCGGTATTGGTTTCATGGGTGTTGAAATAGACTTTGAGGTTAGTTGAAAAGAGATTAAACAGGTATTAAAATGGCACGAAATATCGGTGAGATAAAAAGCGAGATGGCGCAGGAATTTATGCGCAATGAGCAGGCGGCCGAGCGGTATGGGTTTGAACCCGGGGCAGAGTTTGGCGACGTGTTCGGCGCGGCGAGCGTTGAAAATATATTGCTTTATGTGTGGGCTGTCTGTGCATGGACCGTCGAGCGGCTTGTGGCTCGCCATAAAAAGGAGGTGACGGCGGAGCTGGAGGAACTGATAGCGCACCGGCCAAAGTGGTACCGTGACAAGGTGCTCCAGTTTATGGAGGGCAAGGAACTGGAGGCAGACCGGGACACATACGACACGGAGGGTATGAGCGAGAGCGATGTGCGGGCGGCGCGGGTGGTGAAGCACGCTGTTGCGACCGAGAGCCGGGATGCGAGTCTGCTGACGATAAAAGTAGCCGGCGAGAGCGGCGGGGAGCGCCGGCCGCTGACTGCGGAGCAGGAGCGGCAGCTGAAAGCCTATATAGGCGAGATCAAGGATGCGGGTGTGAGGGTGTCACTTGTGAATATGGAGGCGGACACTTTCGGCTGCACGGTTGATGTGTATTATAACGCTATGCTGGAGCCGGGAGCGGTGCGGACGGCGTGTGTGGGAGCTATCTGCGACTATATCGAGAATTTGCCATTTAATGGAGAATATACGAATATGGCCCTCGTTGACTGCCTGCAAGAGGTGGAGGGGGTGAAAATAGTGGAGTTGCGGGGTAGCACTGCGCAGGCTGCAAACGAGAGTACAGTGACACAGATTAACGCGCGTCTGACCCCGGCGGCGGGCTATTTCAGGCCGGGGGCGATAACTGTAAACATGAAAGCGTATGACGAGCAGGGCTGACAGAATCTATAACGTAAATATCAAGCGTCTGGCTTTGCTGACGTTGCCGACGTGGTTGCGACGACCGCTTGCGGGGGCTCTGATATATGCCGGGGTCAGTCCGCTGGGGCGAATGCTCCAGGAACTGCGCGCATACAGGAGCGCGACAAGCTACCGACTGAGCCATAACGGGCAGGTGTGCAAGCTGCGCGGGGTGCTTAATGATGAGTTTGACCCTGAGCTGCGCCGCATAGAGATAGAGGAGAGCGACAGTGTCGAGAACCGGGAAGCAGCGGCGGTGTGGCTTCGCGAGATGGGCCGGTGGGTGATGGTGCCGCGGCGTGGTGCGGGCGCGTCGAGCATACACCGGGAGGGTTTCAACGGCGCGAGCGGTTATGACTTCTGGGTGACGGTTCCGGAGGAACTTCGGACGGCCGAGACAGAAACGAGGCTGCGGGCAATGGTGAACATGTATAAACTGGCGGGCAAACGCTACGCTATAAACTATAAATGACAATGGACAAAATATTAGGTAATTTTCTGACGCAGGCAAACAAGGACTTTCCGCTGGACTGCGAGACGCTGGACTACCTGCAAAAACTTGTGGCACTTGCGGCACTCGCCGGGAATGTGGCTGGGGATCGTGTGGTGCTCTGCGGCTGTGAGGCTAATGCCGATGGAACACGCAGGAGCGCGGGTTATGTCTTCGTAAAGACGCAAAGCGAGCCAGAGGGCGAAGTGTTGCCCTGGGAGGGGGGACCGACGACGAGCGGCATGTATGTGAAGCAAGAGGATGTGGCGGTAAATGCCAATAATACCGACTACCCGAAAGCGTACACGAGGCGAAGCCTTGCGCCGGGCATAGGCAGCGAAAATTACAGCTGGGAGAACTTCACGGACATAAAGACAATAAAAGAGCTGATGACCGAAAACAAGGAGCTACGGGCAGAACTGGCGGGGGTGCAGCCGTCGCCGCTGGGGGTGGTTCAGATGTGGGCGGGTACAGATGTGCCGGAGGGTTATGTACTGTGCAACGGACAGGAATTAAGAATCGCAGACTATCCGGAGTTATACAAGGCTTTGGGAGCAACATTCAATACCGCGACGAGTGCGAGCGGCACGAAGTATTCAACCAGCGCGGGATATTTCAGAGTACCGGACTTGCGCGGACGTTTTGTTGTGGGTCAGCATGACAGTGACAATGACTATCGGGCATGCGGCAGTGGAGGCGGCAACAAGGCCGTGGCGCTTACGATGGAGCAGATGCCTGCACACAAGCACACATTCAAGGATTATTATCATGCTGAAATCAGTAAAAATGTCAAGGGAAGTTATGACTACATTCCTATCAACAGTAAAATAGGCTGCGGCGATACGGACTATGACAATGAGTACCTACAATATTACCAACATGACACCGATAGCTCAGGCAGTGGAGCAACGCACGAGAACCGGCCCCCTTATTATGTTATGGCATATATAATGCGTGCGAAATAATCAAAAAAATAATGGAACGATGGCAATAAGAACAATCGCACAATTAAAGGCGTGGTTTCGCAAGGGGCTCTATCCGACGGAGAGCCAATTTGCGGACTGGCTGGACAGTTACCGGCACAAGCAGGAAAGTGTCGAAATGTCGGAAGTGTCGGGGCTGACAACGGCACTAAATAAGAAATATGACGCAAGCGAGGCCAATGGTTTAAAGGTCCTTGTAGACGGTGCAACGAAAGCCATGGACGTAATCAGCACGGAAATGAAGTACATGTGCGAGGAAATGGAACAACTTAGCAACACGCTGACCGATCGAAGCTATACGCTTGACTTCGGGCATAGCGGCACGGTGGTTCAGGATGTGAACATGGAGGCCGAAGAGGTGGTGATGCTTGAGCTGCGGCTTTTCAATGTCTCCCGTTTGTGGGTGACGTGCGGGGAGCTTGTACACCATGAGGTCAACCCTACGGCACCGGAGGAAATAAGGATTGCGGCGGGGTCGCTCGCGACGTGGGAAATAGAACGTGAGAGCGACGAGTTGGCGGCCGTGGGCGTGAGGTGCAGGCGCACTGGGGCGAAAGCAGAAGACGGCGCAGAGAATGAATGATATTAAAGAACCATTAAAACCCAATTAAACGGATATGGAAATAAAAATTGCAGAGGGTGTGAGCTGGCAGACGGAAGCCGGCGCGCCTCAGAGCGAGGAAGCAATGGCATGGCTTCGCGGTGAGATATACCCGCGTTTGGCCATGAATGCGACCGAAACAGATAAAGTGATCCCGACGACTGACAGGTGGGGCCGTCCTACCGAATGGGAAGTCGATGGTGACGGCTGGATCCTGAAAGTGCGCCGCGAATACATGGAGGCCAATGCGCCGACCTGGAGCCGTAGGCGCGATGTGGTGACCATAGAGGTGAAAGGAGGTGAGGCATGAAACCGTATCTGTGGAGGACAAGAAACACCGGCTATGTGTATGTGGATTCGATGACGGGTGACGACCTGAGAGGCGACGGAACGATGGAGAACCCTTACAAGACCCTGGGGAAGGCTTACCGCGGTCGAAGCGCTCCGCCTGGGATGATAGTGTGTCGCGGGCGGTTCTGCGAGGATATGGCCGACGGCAACCATAGCACGAGGATAAGAGGTGACTATATGGGTGCGGCAGTGTTCGACGGAGAGGATACATTCATTATTTACGGCTTCAACCATGATAATATGATAATAGAGAACTGCGCGCCGGCGACTTATGACCTTGTGGTCCATGCCGGCTCCAGTTTGCTTGCCGGTGTCGGCCGGTCGTCCATCGTGGACTATATAAATCAGCCTGCCCATGTCTGTGGGGTCAGTGGCACCTCTGTAATAGTGGGCAAGTCGCCACTATTTATGGGCTGCATAGGCGGCAATGCCACCGTTTCATATCTGGCAGTGTGGTCTCCGAAGATGAGTGGAGCGACTAAATTGTGGTATGGAGGAGGCGGAATTGTCACGCATATGACAGTGTATGATGTGCCGATAGCGAGGAGGACAAGGGCCGATCCCAAAGCACGTAAAACAATCGCTTCCAGCGTGTTTGCGAAATGTGATTTTTTTGCGGACGAGCCGCTGGTTTTCAAGGAGTGCCTGTTTGCGGCGGACTGCCGCTGGGTGATGGCAGACGGTGAAGAACTGGACTATGAGGGGACGAGCGGGCAGGAGCGGCTCGATCTGCTGCTTGGGGAGATGGCGGCGCGGGAAATAGCGGAGGAAAACCAGCCGAAATTTATCAACTGCGAATTCAGCGCGCAGACGTCTGCGGAATTGTTCAACAATGCGGAAGTCGGAGACTTGACATTGAAGCCGACGAGCGATGCCGTGAAAGCCGGCCAGCGATATTACGGCGCGCTTGCTCCGGCTTTGAACCTGCCGATTCTGGAGGACAGCACGGGTGTTGCGGGAAGCTGGGATGAGCAGAGTGCCAACGGCATTTTGCAGGTGAGCGGAGGGGCGATATGCCTTGATGAATCAAGTGCGGACACAGCTGGAGAAATAGTAAGCAAAATTGTGAAAATTGACACGGAGAAGATGTCGATAACAGCAGTGTTAACCAAGTATGGCTCAAAGTGGGGCACCCATGGGGTGCACCTGTCTGAGGCCCCTGTGATGGGTGTGAAATATAGTGCTGGGGATATTTTGCCGCCGGGCCGATATTTAGCGCAGGGCGATATCGTTTACAAGAATGCGAATTACCCGAATGGCAGTATTGTTGGCGTTGCCGATGAGGGCACCACATTCATGTCGGTAGCAGCCGAGGGCGATGGGGCGCAGCTTGTTGAAATCAAGGACCCCAATATCCCCGATGTGTGTTATCTGCGGAGCACTCCGGCAATTTTCGCAATGATAAAGAGCACTGACGGTCTGCAACGTGGCGGGGTTTACTACAATTTCGGCACAAAAACGGTGCTGTATCGAGGACGGACAATAGCCCCCGGGGAGAGTTTTGTCGCGGTGAACAGTACGGACAAATTCACGCCGCCGTCGGAGATGCCGTCGTATCAAATAGGCGTGATGTTCGACGACTCCAGGGTGCCGACCCAGGAGTGGATCCCGGCACAATTTTTCGGGGAGTATTTTGTTTATAAAGTCAATGGCGTAATACAGCTTGACGATGAGGGCCAGCCTATTTCGTCAGGCAACAACCTGTCATATCAACCCAAGGCGCAGGGTGGTTATTCTGATGTGCTGCGCAAAAGCGTGATGACCGAGCGTTACTGCCAGTTCAAAATAATTGCCAGCAAACAATAACAATGAAACGACTGATAGACTCATTTTCAATTCGTGCGGCGCCGGTGTTCAAGCCAGAAGCTGACGCCGTAATTGTTGAGAGCTTCGGGGCACGGCTCCAGGAGTGCCACAGGGAAACGGCGAACGAGGTTATAACTCGGCGTTTCAACGCCGGTTTGCAAATGTTTTATGTGCCGGAGGGAGATGCGGAGGCATTCAGGTCTTTTTCGGTTGTGCCGAGTGGATTTGAGGTCTTTGGCAAGCCCATGCCGGAACATGAGGCGGTAACGACGGATATTCTACGTAATAAAGCGAATGGATAAAAACAATGCTGTGAGGAATGCTAACAGTGTCTACGGGGTCGCCGGCTCAAATACTTTTAAAAATCTTGCGGGCCTCACAGTCTTAGCCGATATAATCAAACGGCTGAACATAAATCAAGGGTTATGCTTGTGAGTAGGGCAACCGAAAATTGGCATTAGAGAAGCCGACGAATGAAACGAACCGGCAATCTGTGGCCACTGATATGCGCCTGGGAAAACATAGAGAAAGCGGCCAGCGACGCGACAGGCTGGAACGCGATAAAGACGTGATGCCTTTTATCTCGACAATCAAAAAGATTAAAAATTATACTGCTTACGAATAAAAAACGGGCAGAAAAATGAGAAAATGTTTGTATAACTCGCATGAAATTTTAGGGGGGGGTAAAACTGCCTTCCTAAAATTTTAGGCACAAAAGAGAAAGAAAGAATTATGCTGAATGTGTAGGACCTACAAGTGTGCGCCGCTCCCATTTATGGGGCAAAAGCGCTATTTTCTCCGGGACTTCACCGAAGTGCTGGAGATGGTGGAGGGAGAGATTGATACAGTGGTGGACCTTTTCGGAGGTTCGGGGCTGCTGTCTCATACGGCTAAACGGGTGTTGCCCGGGAGCCGTGTTGTATACAATGACTTTGACCGCTATGTTGACAGACTGGCGGCCATTGAGCAGACCAATGAAATTTTAAGGGTGATTAAAGACCGTTTAATCGGCCTTGAACCTAACCAGCGGCTCACAGAGAGCCAGCGCGCTGAGGTCCTGGCAATAGTCGAGGACTACGAGCGGCGCGATGGTTACGTCGATATTCTCACCATTGGCCGGTCGGTGCTTTTCTCCGGCAAATGGGTGACGAGCCTGGAGGAACTGCGCAAACATACGATGTATAACCGCGTAAGACCGGGCGGCTATGAGTGTGCGGGCTATCTGGACGGGCTGGAAGTGGTGCACATGGACTACCGCGAGTTATTCGAGCGTGAGCGCGGCAACAGCCGGGCGTTGTTCGTGCTGGATCCGCCGTATCTTACGACCGAGTGCGGCATGTATGAGAATTATTGGAAGCTGACCGACTATCTGGACGTGTTGCGCCTGCTCAAAGGCACGAAATACGTTTATTTCACCAGCGACAAGTCGCAGATCGTCGAGCTCTGCCAATGGCTCACAGACGAGTACCAGGAAGCGGCGCCCATGTGGGGCGCGGAAGTGCGCCAACGCACAAACACGTTGAACTATCAAGCCAAATTTAATGATATGATGATAACGCGACTCTGAACCACCCACAAAGCGCGGAGGCATAAAAAAGCCCCCGGCTTAGTTTGCAGTTTCCTACGACATACAAACACAAACGCCAGCACGACGCAGCCGGGGGCAAAATGCCTTAGACTGTCGTGCTGGCGTGTTGCTTTATGTCGTAGGAGTTGCAAAGTTAATAATTTTTAGCCGAATGACCATATATGAAGCCCTGAAATTGAGCGGCTGCATGATTGAACAGCTGGAGAAAGCCGGAGCAAGGCCGAGCGATCACAAATATGTCGGGCTGTTCGAGGACTACCAGAGAGCGCGGGAACGCGGCGAAAAGGTCAGTTATATTGTCGCCGTTCTGGCCGAGCGTTACAGCGTCAGCGAGCGGAATGTTTACGACATTGTGAAGCGTCTGGGGAGCGACTGCAAAAGTGTTTCACCCTGAACAGCCGAGGAAATGCCCCAGAACTCACAGAAACGGCCTAAATTCGCGCCGAATGACACGAAACAAATATTACGCTATGCTCAGCAAGATATTGCAGCACGGCAAACGACAAAGCAATAAAAAAGGCGACATAATGTATTTGCTCAATGAGCAGCTGCATTTGTCGCCTCTGGACTTGCTGGAGATATTCGAGGGACACAACATTGCACGCAAGAAACTGCGCAACGAATTAAGCCTGTTTATGGCCGGAGAAAGAGACCTGACAAAGTACAGAGAAGCCGGGATAAATTGGTGGGATTATTGCGGCCAAATCCTAATTAACAGTTATCCGACCTATTTTGAAAAGTTGCCGGCTTTGATTGAGCAGATTAACCGGGAAAAACGGAGCAGCAAAAATTATGTGCTGTTCTTAGGATCAACGGGTGCGGAAACCAACCAAGCACCTTGCTTAAGCCTCATTCAATTCCAGCTCGATGATGGCGAACTCGTTTTGTCAGCCTATCAGAGAAGCAGCGACGCAAACTTAGGTTTGCCAGCTGATATTTACCATTTATATTTGATAGCGCGACAAATCGAAGCGCCTTTGAAGTCTATAACGCTGAATCTGGGAAACGTTCATATTTACGCTAACAACGTAGAGAGAACGCGCGAACTTTTGGCCGGAAATGAAGTTGTGAGGTTTGACCTGAACGTCTGAAAACAGGCGCGAAAGTCAGAACAAACAAGGCCAAGTTAACTATCTCAAAGGTACGAAAATTTGCTGACTTGACCAAACAAAAAGGCATAAAAATAACGCTGATTTTAAGCCAATTTCAAAGGATTTTAATCAGCGTTTAATTGATTTTTAAGCGGTCGAAAGAGCAAGAGAAAAAAGGAAGCGAAAAAAGAGAAGTTTTGCTCGTTTCGTTTTTGAAAGTTGCACGTTTCGTTTTCGCGATTATAAAAATAAAAATATAATTTATGAAAAAGACATTAGTTGTTATGGCGATAATGTTGCCGGCTCTCTTCACGAGCTGCGACCTTATCGGCAAAAAGTCGGACAACAAGGATAATTCCGAACAGCAGGAGCAGACCACTCCCGGTGAAACCGACAAGACCGTTCCCGGCGACGAGCTAACCGAGGTTCCCGTGCCCGATAACGAAAAGGCTGCCAAAATAATAGCAAAATTCAATCAAGGCCCTGCTATCAACAATATTGACTATGCCGACGCTTTGGAATATGCGGAAATTTACTTATCTTTGACAGCAGAAAATCTTGCCGCGATGGCTTCTGATGAAAAAACACAGCGCGATGCTGCAGAAAGTGCAGTTCAGGAGGTGGAAAAACAATATCCCTACAATGCGGAACTGATACAGATACTGTATCAGGCGGCGGCTCTCGAAAAGACCGAGGGCGGTCTTGTGCCGTTGAACGACGACAACCGCGCACGCTTCGAAGCTCTTGTGCTCAGCTACGACCAAATCGGCAAGAAATGACCCGCTTTCATTTCATGTATGGAAGAATGATATTTATACAGCACAAACTATAATAACCTATTTATAAACCAATTAAAATTACAAACAATGAAAAAGTTATTTTCAACTCTCTTTGCACTCGCAGTAATCGTATCAATGACAGTGCTAACCTCTTGCGGCAGCGGTCCCAGCAACGAAAGCGTAGGCAAAATCATCGAAAAATACAACAATGGCGACAAACTGGCAGAAGCTGATTACTCTACGCTTCTTGATTATGCCGATGCGGCATTCGATGAGGTTCTCCCCATAGTTAAAGAAGCTCAGGAAGCTGTAAATAGTGGCGATAGTGACAAAATCAAAAAGCTTCAGGAAAAATCTGAAAAAATCGTGGGCAAATATAAATATATGGAAGAAGCCATGAATATTGTCGAAAATGCCGATGTTGAAGACCTTGGCGCAGCTAACGGAGAAAAATTGATGAAAGTGGTAAAGAAAATTACCGACAGCACTGGCATGAGCATGGAAGATTTCCTTTAATAGAAGTCTGTACCCCATCATTTATCAGCAAGGAGGAGTCCGGTAATTCCGGGTTCCTCCTTGCTGTTTATGGTATGTTTTAGATAACTTATTGTTTTCCTGTCTGAATATTAGAGTTTTTAGATAATCTTTCAGAAGGAATATTTGATGGAGAGGAGTAGTTCGAGCGGGCGCAGACGGAATGAGTACCGGTAGATGTCGGTGTCCTTGATGTATGAATAGCTGTAGTGGCGAGTATTAGTAAGATTGCGTGCTGAAAGTTCGATGTCGAAGGGGGAGTGCGAGTATCTTATGTTTGCGTCGAGAAACAGGCTGCTTTTATAGATGTCGTTGCCGACATCGCTGCGGTTGAGATACCCCGCTGTGCTGATTTCGAGGTTCTTGACCGGATGCGTCGCCAGCGAAAGGTTCAAGGAGGTCTGGCTGGTGTGGTTGTCGAGGCCGAAGCTCTCTACTTTTTGTACGGAATAGGAGTATTTGACATCGAGGTCCATTATCAGATAATTGCCCAGCGGATTGCTGTTGATGCCGAAACGGCCGCTATAGCTGCTCATGTTCATTCCGACGGCATGGCTCTGGCGCATAAGGTCTTTACGGAGCAATTCATAGTTGCCTTCAAGGGAGAAGGAGGTGTTCCAGCTGAAAATTTTCTTTGATATCGAGACATTACCGTTAAAGATATCGGTTTTGTTGTCGATTCTTTTGTATGAGGATGTGATGTCGTCACCGGCGTTGATGTCGAGGCTGCCCATGCGGTTGGAGCTGGTGCGCATGAACATCAATGACGCCGCCGAGAAAATTCCCTCGATGGCATTGCGGTGGGAGAGGTTGCAGCGGGCATACCAGTTGTTGCGCTCGTTGAGGCTGCCAGAGCCCAATACGTTGCTCTGGCGGAAAGTGACGAATACCGGATTTACAATATAGTCGGCAATATCGCCAAGACGGCTGTTGCGCCCTACTGACAGTGCTGTTTTCAGGTTGAAAGGGGTGGTGTAGTTGACGCTCGCCTTGAATTTGACGTTGAAGCGATCGGTAGGGTAGCGCGCGTCATCAAGCCGGTTGACATATCTGAGGTTGTCAAGAGTCATAGGAATGGAGATGTTGAGAAGCACGCCGCCGGCCGATTTATATTGGTAATACGGCTCTATATCGGTCGTTATCTTATATCCGCTGACGTCGTTGCTTTTACCCTGAGGCTGCATGAGATCGGTTGATTTGAACGTATCGTATTCGAAATCGAAAGCGGTGTTGACACCGATGTGCGAGCGGGAGTTGAGTATCCACGAGTGACCGAAATCCTCATGGTTGCGTATGTGGCGGCCTGTGACATTCTGCGAGACAATATCGCGGCCGTCGGCAGTGGCCGTAAGCCGTGACAGGGGAGTGGTGCCGACCCGGGTGTCAGATTTGATCTCAAACACGTGGCGTGACACCCTGAATATTCCTTCGAATTTGTTGCTCACGTTGTAGTCGCGCGTCTTGACGGCCTGACCGGTTGTAATACCGTCATTGATGCTGTAGCCGTTTGACGTGAAATGCCCCGTGAATGACAGCTTGTTGGAAATATATTTTCCATCGGCATTGTTCTCGAGGTTGAGGCCGAACTTTGCCTCGCGCAGATGAGGCTCCGAGACGGTAGCTTCGCTGATTTCCACATTCTCGCCTTCGCCTGTTGCGTAGGTGACCGACCGGCCGTTGGAATATTCAAAACTGTCATCGGTGTAATCGGCCACAAAATTGAGAGTGGAGTTTTTGCCTATATGAGTCAGTGCATTGGCCGATGCTGACGCCGATTGGTTGTCGTAATATCTTGTTGATGATATCGGGGCGCTGCCGAAAGGGGTGTCGGAATATATTCCGGAGGCGGTGGTTCGTTCTGAGTTGCCTCCGTCGGTCAGTGATTTTGTCTCGCTGCCATATAAATCACCTGTATTGTTGCCTTTTGCCGATAATAGAAGCTGCGTGTGGGGCGATATCAGCATGCTGAAAAGTTCGCCCATCCAGAGCGTATTTCTGTCGGCGTCAATGCCCGTGCCCCCCTTGACGTAACCTATCGGGCGTAGCATGCTTTTCTTCTTCAGCTTAAGGTTGAGGGCGGCTTTGTCGCTGAATTTGATGTCGCGGAGCACCTTCTTTGGTTGATGGTTCTCATAGATATTTACTGACACCACATCTTCCGGTGAGATGTTGCGGGTAGCCAGGGCGTAGCGGCCTGACAAGAGGTCGAGTCCCTCGATGTAAAATTTGTTGATTGACTCCCCGTTGTAATAGATGCGCCCGTCATCGGCTACCCTGATGCCCGGCAGCTTCTTTATGATATCCTCGATCGAGCGGTCGGAGGCGTTGCGAAATGAGTTGACATCGTAGGTCAGCGTGTCGCCTCGGGCGCTTATCGGAGGCACTTTCACTGTCACCTCCTTCAATGTAAAGGCTTCTTCTGTCAGTATATAGTCAGAATTGTTTTTGAATTTGCCTAATGGTATGACGAGACCCCCATAGCCTATGCATGAGAAATTGACAGTGCCATCGGTCAGCGATTCAGGATAGGAGAGAGAGAAAGCGCCTGCGGAATTGGTTGAAGTGTAGGCGACGTTTTTCCCGTCTCCGTTTTTTACCGTGACGATAACACCGGGCATTGGCTCCCCGTTGCGTTCCTTTATCGTGCCTGAGAGAACGACCGTGCCGGTCGTAGCTGCCGATTGCCCGGCAGCAAAATACGGAATAAGACAAAACAGTATCAGTAAGTATTTCTTCAAAATAATTCAGGTGTTATTCTATTCTTTTTCAATCGGATTGAAGAACATGCGGTTGTTTGGAACAGGTTTGCCGTTTTTATTCTTTAGTAAAACAGGTGAGCCTGCGACAAAATTGCCGGGATTAAGTTTGTAATCTGAAAGAGCTTTGTCGAACTTTTCACGTGTTGTCTTTACATAGTTCCGTTTGTACAGGAAGATAAGATTATTGCTGTTCCTTATACTGACGGCATTGAAAACATGTTCCCGGCTGTCATCTTCGACTTTTAAAATCAGACCCGGCAGATTGCCGAATTTCCAAGGTCCGTTGCTGACCGGTATATCGCAATACCATGCCGTCCAATTGCGTCCACGGAATGTTGTAGTCGCCTTATTGCATCTGTATCCGCATATTTCTTGCGTTTCCTCTCCAAGTTTCCATTGCATCTGAGGGAAAGGTTCCTCATAGATGTAAGTATCCATGAAAATCCTTCCGATTGATTCAAGTGAGCCTGATTTCAAATCTTTTATTACTGACCCCGGCTTCGGTTTATTCGCTATACTTAGGTTGCCATATTGGGCCAATGTCAGACTGTTAGGATAATCGTTCCTGATTATTGAATCAATTCGATAATACCCGTAGGAAGCGAATTTGCTTTTGTTCTTTCCTATTTCAAGTATCTGGTATGACTCTTCATTTTCATCTATTACAGGGTCATAGACATTGTATGAATAGATACATTCAATATAACTTGTGTCAAGTGGCAATTTCTCAGGCATTCGGGCAGGCCTGTTGCCGTATTCTCCTTCAAAGATCTGACTATGAGCACAAATTCCGATTAGTGTAAATATTATAAAATAAATTCCTTTCATAAAGATGTGATTATTAGGGAGTTGTATGACGAATAATATATGGGGTAAATTTGTATGGACGCTATAGAATGCTGTTTACTTAAGCGAAGTTGACTGGGTCGGAGGCGTCTCGTCCCAGAGTAACTTCCTGAAACGAAGAATAATACCACGATGGCGAGACGCCATCGCCCCTTAAGTAAACAGCATTGTATCGCGTTCCTATTATTTACTTCGGTTTAGAGGCATTTTAACAGTTTTGCAATACCTTTTTTTCTTATAGATCATCTCTAATGATTCGATATAGCCCTTTGTTGACCCCACAATAGATTTGATTTAACTCCTGATAGTATTCCTCTATTTCTATAGGATTGGCTATAGGCTCTTCTATAAAATATTCGTATGATACCGTTATTACTTCTGCTCCGCACTCGCCAACCCATTTAACTGTTGCAGATGCTCCGATGATGGCTGCAAGAAAAGCCACTGAACAAATAATTTTCTTTTTCATTTTGTTACTTTTTTGAGTTTGATTTAAAAAATAATTATATTGAGATATATCCGGATATACAATAATTTTCGGTAACGAAGGTTATCTGAAATTCTCCCGATTGGCTGAAAAGGAAGTTCAGGAATTCCTGTTCTTCATTGAAAGATGCAAGACAAATTTCTGATGTTTCATTCCATACTTCATAAGTGATTATATCTTCCGATAGTCCGGTGACAGAAATCCCTTCGGGACTAATTGTGCAGTAAATCGGTTTTGGGGGTATACGTCGTCCCTCAGGTTCTTCTTGTTTATTGTGTCCCGTTTGGTTGTTTGGCTCTTTTTGCATAGTGACAGTGTAAGACACACTATCCGCGGCTAAAACAGAAACCGGAAACTGGATACAATTCAATAATATTAAGAGGAAAGCGGAGCAGAAAAGTCTTTTCATATAATTCATATTTTTGTCCATTTGGGTCGTGGCAAAATTAGTGATAAAAGCCCCAATCTATTGCAAAATATAATGCGGAAAAAATGCGGAAATGCGTTTTTAGCTATACCGCATTTTTACCGCATTCTATAGAAGCTGCTCATAATAAGCGTATTATGTGGTCGATGACTTTGGTGCCTATTTTTTCTCCAAAAATCTTAATCGATAGAGTGGCTCTACGGGATACAATGGCGCTTCTCGTGCGACCCAATAAAATTGCCATTTGTGATGGCTGAATATGGCATTTAATTAACAACGCAGTATGATAATCTATCGTGGTCAAATGGCTTTGCACTAATAACTGAAGATTATTTTTGAAATCAGGGGACGACTTGATAATTGTTTCCTCTAATTCTTTCCAGAAAGTGTCGTCATGTGATATAATTTTTTCATCCTTTATATGTTCCAAAAGTTTGTTGTAGACATCCGAATCAAGAATAGTTTTGCTGAGAAGCATGTCGCCATTTTTATGGTAGATTGATAATAATTTATCCTTTAGTTTCTCTCGGAGTTCATGTTCGTCTTCAATATTATTGGTCGAGTTTAAATTGTGGTTGCCCGCAGATATGTTTTCATTCAGCTTGTCTATGTTGTTAAGGGCAATATGCAGTTTAAGCAAGGTCTTTTTTGTCTTGTTTTTATAGTATAGAATGGTAACCGCTAAAATAAAACATAAAAAAGAAATCCCGAAAATCCATTTTATAAGTCGGGCGCTAAATGTCTCGGCTTTTTCCCGTTCTCTTTCGTGCAGTTGATA
The DNA here is from genome assembly GCA_947174635.1 of uncultured Muribaculaceae bacterium. GTDB lineage: Bacteria > Bacteroidota > Bacteroidia > Bacteroidales > Muribaculaceae > JAGBWK01. The sequence continues at coordinate 35,398 of CAMWJS010000013.1, read as the reverse complement.
GTTATAAAAATTTTGTTCATTTATAGCCAGTTGCATCTTATTGCTGTCATAATAATTTTCAAGAAATTCTCGATATCCCGAAATATATTGGTCAATGGTATCTCCTGGGATTAAATTTCGTAGTTCTGGAGACAGGAGAGTTTGGTAAGCTGTACTCTTATTGATTGAATATGGGCTATGTAACAGTTCGCATGCATAAATATATGCTGTATCAAGAACTCCTTTCATAAGATAGATATCTGAAGCATACGCTAATGCATTATTGCGTGACATTGGACTGACGTAATCAATCGAGCTCCTAATCAATTCAAGGGCAGAATCATTTGCTCCTTGTTGAAATTTTATTTCAGCTAATGCCATCCTTGATTTTGCTTTTATAGATGGCGGTAGGTTGGAACTTAAATCTAATGCTTTGGATAATAATAATTCGGCGCGGTTAAATTCCCGAGCCCGTCGGTATGTGCCGCCTAACAGTTGGATGTCATAGACCATATTAAGTGTGTCCCTGCATTGTTCGCCGATGGCAATGGCCTCTTCGATATATGGAACGGCCTCGTCAAACAGATTGATGCTTGTCAGCAAACGGCCTGTCTGGCTGAGTATATTTGCCTTAAGGTCAAGATCGGGAGAGTCTTCCGGAAAATTGTCAAGCGCCTCGTGGAAATATTGGAGTGCGGTGGGAGTGTCACCTATGTCGCTATATACACGGCCACCATAATATAGCGCCTCGACATATAAAGCGTCATCTTTGTCGGCATAATAATCGATGACCTTAAGAATAGTCGTGTCGGAAGCGTGCTCGATATAGGCTTTATCCCCGGCTTTGACTGACAGAAAATCATAATAATATCTATCAGTTTCAGAAAGTGTTGTTATGTCGATACTGTCGAGAAGCGCCAATGCTTCTTTGGGCGATTTTGATATTGTCGCTTCAACATTGGCAAGCCTTTGGTCGTGTTGCCGTGGCCTACAACCGATCATCATGACTAATGCCGGCAGAAAAACTATCCAATATTTCATTTTTTAATACTCCGTAGCAAGATGTTTGTCAAAAACTCAAAATAATAACCAAAGATAGTTATTTAATTTTAATTTGACACATTTTGGAGTATAAGAAATGACGGTGTTGCAGCACTTCAAATTGTAGGGACGCACGGCTCGTGCGTCCGATGCCAGCGCCTGATAATCAGCTCATTGGCGGACGCACGAGCCGTGCGTCCGCCAATATGACGTCCTGCAACACCGTCACCCTTTCAAGGCTGACCGGCAGGTTATTTTGCCATCAGCATGCGGTCGATTTCGGCTGCGGTGTCGCGGCCCGATGCTATGCAGCGCACCACGAGCGATGCGCCTGTAGCGGCGTCACCGGCGGCGAACACCTTGTCTACGCTGCTGCGGTGAGAGGCATCGGTCTTTACATTCTTGCGGGCGTCGGTCTCAACGCCGAGCTGTTCGAGCAGACCCTCCTGCACAGGGTTGGTGAAACCCATTGCGAGCAATACGAGATCTGCTTTTATTACTTCGGTGCGGCCGGTGTGGATGAGGTTCATGCGGCCGGTGGCTGGGTCTTTTTCCCATTCAACCTCTTCGACCTCCACTTCTGTCACCTTTCCGTCGCAGCCGCGTATGGCGCGGGTGTCGAGCAGCCAACGGCGGTCGCAGCCCTCTTCGTGCGACGACGATGTTTTCAATATCACCGGCCAGTAGGGCCACGGGGTGGCGGGATTTTCTCCGACCGGCGGCTTCGGCATGATTTCAATCTGTGTCACCGACTTGCAGCCCTGACGGTGCGAGGTGCCCACGCAGTCGCTGCCCGTGTCGCCGCCTCCGATTACCAGCACATGCTTACCCTTTGCGGTGATACGCTCGCCGGCGGGAATGTCGGCGCCTGCATTGACGCGGTTCTGCTGCTGGAGCAGTTCGAGGGCGAAATGCACGCCTTTGAGGTCGCGGCCCTCGACATTGAGGTCGCGGGGCACACCCGAGCCTATCGCCACGCACACGGCGTCATAGTCACGCAGTATGTCGGCGGCAGGTATATCCTTGCCTACTTCCACGTTGTAGCGGAACTCGATGCCCTCCTGTTCGAGCAGGGCGATGCGGCGGTCTATTACACTCTTGTTGAGCTTGAAATCGGGAATGCCGAAGCGGAGCAGTCCGCCTGCAGCCTCGCTTTTCTCGAACACTGTCACCGAGTGCCCCTTACGGTTGAGGCGGTTGGCGCAGGCGAGTCCGGCAGGCCCCGACCCTATCACGGCCACACGTTTGCCGGTACGCCTGGCGGGGATATGGGGCGTGACGAGCCCTTCGAGGAAGGCGCGTTCAACGATGGCGCATTCGTTCTCGCGGATTGTGACCGGTTCATGCTGTTTGTTGAGCACACAGCCTTTTTCGCACAGCGCCGGACATACGCGGCCCGTAAATTCGGGGAAGTCGTCGGTGGCTGTCAGCAGCGCGTAGGCTCCCTTGATATCGTTCTTGTAGAGGCGGTCCTGCCATTCGGGCTGTTTGTTGCCGAGCGGACAGCTCCAGTGGCAGAAGGGCACGCCGCATTCCATGCAGCGCGATGCCTGCAGGCGACGGTCCTCCGGGTTGAGAGTCTGCTCCACTTCGCCGTAGTCGTGAATACGGTCGGCGACAGGACGGTAGCCGGCCTCTTTTCTATTTATAGTCAGAAATGCTTTAGGATTTCCCATATATACTTCTTGTTATGGCGCCCGCTTCGACGGGCGCCTGAAAAATTTTTAATTATCAGTCACGTTCGAGGCTTGCGATTTTGCGCTGCAATGATTCCATCTTTTCATCGTGGAGCACCTTCTTGTATTCGATAGGTATCACCTTGATGAACTGACCCACGTATTCGTTCCAGTTGTCGAGCATGCGTCCTGCAAGCGGGCTGCGTGTATGCTTGAAATGGTTTGAAATGAGTCGGTAGAGTTCGCGGTTGTCGCTCATGTCCTCGATGAGTGAGAGTTCGACCATCTCCATGTTGCAGTAGTAGTCGAAATCGCCGTCGGGATTCCAGATGTAGGCCACGCCGCCGCTCATGCCTGCCGCGAAGTTGCGTCCGGTAGAGCCGAGCACTACGGTGCGTCCGCCCGTCATGTACTCGCAGCAGTGGTCGCCCACGCCTTCCACCACGGCTGTAGCGCCTGAGTTGCGCACGCAGAAGCGTTCGCCGACACGGCCGTTGATGTAGATTTCGCCCGAGGTGGCGCCGTAGAGCAGTGTGTTGCCGGCGATGATGTTCTCCTCGGGTGCGAAGGTGGAGCCTGCCGGGGGCACGATGACGATTTTACCGCCCGACAGTCCTTTGCCTACGTAGTCGTTGGCGTCCCCTTCGAGGCGGAACGAGATGCCGTGGGCGAGGAATGCGCCGAAGCTCTGTCCGGCCGAGCCTTTGAAGGTGACCGAGATGGTGTTGTCGGGCAATCCCTCGTTGCCGTATCTCTTGGCTACGACGCCCGAGAGCATTGCGCCGACCGAACGGTCGGTGTTGGTGATGGGGAAGTCGAGTTCCACCGGCATTTGGCTTTCGATTGCCGGGTAGGCGCGGCTTATCATCTTGCGGTCAAGCACGTTTGCTATATCATGTTCCTGCGAAGTGACATTGATGATGGCGTTCTTGTGCGACTCCTCGGGAGTGAAGATTATGCGCGACAGGTCGAGATGTTCGGTCTTGGGCGCGGTGCATCCGGCTTTTACCGTGAGCAGGTCGCTGCGGCCAATGATTTCGTTGAGCGAGCGGTAGCCGAGTTCGGCAAGTGTCTCGCGTATCTCCTGGGCGAGGAATTTGAAGAAGTTGATTACGTATTCCGAACGTCCCAAGAAGCGGCGGCGCAGCTCCTCGTTCTGTGTGGCGACACCTACGGGACATGTGTTGGTGTGGCATTTGCGCATCATCACGCAGCCGAGCACTATGAGCGCGCTTGTAGCGAAACCGTATTCCTCGGCGCCGAGCATCGACATTATCACCACGTCGCGCGCAGTCTTGAGCTGGCCGTCGACCTGAAGTTTCACCTGTCCGCGCAGATTGTTGAGCACAAGGGTCTGCTGCGTCTCTGCAAGCCCGATTTCCGATGGAAGTCCGGCATAGCGTATGGAACTTGCCGGTGACGCTCCCGTGCCGCCTTCGGCGCCGGAGATGGTGATGAGGTCGCTTTTGGCTTTGGCTACGCCGGCGGCGATTGTGCCGACGCCGCTCTCCGACACGAGCTTGACACTCACGCGGGCTTCGGGGTTGACATTCTTCAGGTCGAAGATGAGCTGCGCGAGGTCTTCGATTGAATAGATGTCGTGGTGGGGAGGAGGAGAAATGAGTGAGATGCCGGGTATGGAGTGGCGGGTCTTGGCGATAATCTTGTCGACCTTGAAGCCCGGAAGCTGTCCGCCTTCGCCCGGTTTCGCACCCTGGGCTATCTTGATCTGTATTTCATCGGCGTTGACGAGATATTCGGTGGTGACGCCGAAACGTCCCGATGCCACCTGCTTGATTGCCGAGCGTGCCGAAGTGCCGTCCTCGCGCGGTTTGAAGCGGGCTGCGTCCTCGCCACCCTCGCCGGTGTTGGAGCGTGCGCCGATGGCGTTCATCGCTATGCCGAGCGCTTCGTGGGCCTCGCGCGATATGGAGCCGAACGACATCGCGCCCGTCACGAAGCGGCGCATGATGTCCTCGATAGGCTCCACTTCCTCCACAGGTATCGGTGTGCCTTTTTTGAAGTCGAGGAAGTCGCGGATGAATATCGGTTCGGGCTTGTTGTCGACAAGCGATGTGAATTCCTTGAATTTCTTGTAGCTGCCCAGGCGGGTCGCAATCTGGAGCGTGGCGATTGTCTCGGGGTTCCATGCGTGCTGCTCGCCGTCCTTGCGGAACGAATACTGCCCGATGTGGCGTATGGGCGCCTCGGTGTCGTAGTCGTCGGCGAATGCCTCGGCGTGGTCGGCGATGATTTCACGCTGTAGGTCGGCCATGTCGATGCCGCCGATTTTTGAGATTGTCTCTCCGAAATATTTGCGTGTGATGCTTTCGCCTATGCCGATTGCCTCGAAGAGCTGTGCGCCCTTATAGGAGGTGAGGGTGGAGATACCCATCTTCGACATCACTTTGAGCAATCCTTTGTCAACTGCCTTGATGAAGTTCTTTTCGGCGGTGTGGAAGTCGAGCTGCAGCTCCTTGCTCTTGACAAGGCTGTCGATTACGGCAAATGCCAGATAGGGGTTGACGGCGCTTGCACCGTAGCCCGACAGCAGGGCGAAATGCATCACCTCGCGGGCGTCGGCAGTCTCGACCACGAGCGCGGTCTGCACGCGTTTCTTGCAGTCGATGAGGTGGTGGTGCACTGCCGATGTGGCAAGCAGAGAGGGTATGGGTGCGTGTGTGGCGTCGATATCGCGGTCAGATAGCACGATGTAGTTGCATCCTTCGTCGACCGCTTTTTCCGCTTCCTCGCACAGGCGCTGAATGGCATTATCAAGCGCGTCGGCTCCGGCGTTGATGTCGAATGTCATCGACAGCTTGCGGGTGTTGAAGCCCTTGTAGCGGAGGTTGCAGAGTATGTCGAGCTCCTGGTTGGTGATGATGGGGCGTTTCAGTTCCACCATCTTGCACAGTTCGGGGCCGGGGCTCATGAGGTTCATGTTGATGGCGCCGATGTAGCTGTCGAGACTCATCACGAGCTCCTCGCGCAAAGGGTCGATGGGCGGGTTGGTCACCTGTGCGAAATGCTGGCGGAAATAGTTGAACAGTGTCTGCGGCTCCTTTGACAGCACGGCAAGAGGAGTGTCGTTGCCCATGGAGTTGACCGGCTCCTTGCCGTCTACCGCCATAGGTGTGATGATTTTCTCTATCTCTTCGCGGTTGTAGTTGAATGCGCGGAGCTGACGGGGGAAATTCTCGATGTCATTGTTGACCTTGCGTCCCGAGATGATTTTATCGAGTTTGATACGGTTTTTGGCAAGCCAGTCGCGGTAGGGGAACTGGCCGGCAAGCATCTCTTTGAGCTGGGCGTCGTAGAGCACTTCACTGTTCTCCATGTCGACCATGAGCATTTTGCCCGGACGCAGACGTCCTTTTTTCTTCACCTCTCCGGCATCGAAGGGGAGCACTCCGATTTCCGATGCAATCACCATCGTGTCGTTGTTGGTGATGACGTAGCGGGCCGGACGGAGTCCGTTGCGGTCGAGCATGCCGCCGGCGTAGCGTCCGTCGCTGAAGAGCAGTGTGGCCGGGCCGTCCCATGCCTCCATGAGTATCGAGTGGTATTCGTAGAACGCTTTCAGCTCGGGCGAAATCGGGTTCTTGTCGTTGAAACTTTCAGGCACGAGCATGGCGAGCGCGTGGGGAAGCGACATGCCTCCCATAACGAAATATTCGAGCACGTTGTCGAGCGATGCCGAGTCGCTCATGCCGGGCTGTATGACAGGCGTCATGTCGTTGTCGCCGAACGCTTCGGGATGGAGCATGCATTCGCGGGCCTTCATCCACAGACGGTTGCCGCGTATGGTGTTGATTTCGCCGTTGTGGCCCAGTATGCGGAACGGCTGTGCAAGTGCCCAGGTGGGGAATGTATTGGTCGAGAAGCGCGAGTGCACCAGAGCCATGGCCGTGGTGAAGTGAGGGTTCATCAGGTCATGGAAATAATAGCGCAGCTGCAGCGACGAGAGCATGCCTTTGTATATGATTGTCTTCGACGAGAGCGACACGATGTAGAACGCTTCCTTGCCCGGTATGCTGCTCTGCTCGATTTTCTTCTCGATATTCTTGCGCAGGATGTATAACTTCGGTTCGAGAGGCTCGTTGGTGGCCTCGTCGGCTATGAATATCTGCTTGATGTCGGGCTCGGCGGCACGTGCCACACGGCCGAGCTGGTCGGAGTTGACGGGAACGTCGCGCGGCGGAAGGAACGAAAGACCCATGCCGATGGTCTCGCGCTCGATGATGTCGAATATCATCTGGCGAGCTTCATCGTTGTCTTTGGGCAGGAATATGAGTCCTGAGCCGTAGCGGCCTTTCTCAGGTACGGCAATACCCTGAAGCAATATGAATTCGTGGGGTATCTGTACCATGATGCCCGCTCCGTCGCCGGTCTTGGGGTCGGCGCCCTCGGCTCCGCGGTGCACCATGTGTTCGAGCACCTGAAGCCCTTTTTCTACAAGTTGGTGTGATTTGACTCCGCGGATATTTACCAGCAAACCTACTCCGCAGGCGTCTTTCTCATAATCGGGATTGTAAAGTCCCTGAGGTAGAGGCAAACCTTTCTGCATATCTTTTACCTTAAAATTTTGCGGGCGAAAGTTGCGCATTGCGCTTCTGCGCCCGAGCTATCGTTTATAATTACGCTGCAAATATAATCAATTTGTCGCAATTACAAATAAAAATATAGAAAAAATCTACTGAAATATGATATAAAATAGCAGAAAGCAATATTTGGCACTGTCGATGTATGGCTATAGCCAGTTGTTGCGGCGCGACATCACGGCACGCGACCGGGTCAGCATCTCGATGAACGTGCGTGTGGCATGCTTGCGGTATGAGCCCCGCAGGGTGTGTACGCTTCCTGCCATCTTGTTGCCCGGAAGGTCAATCTGTATTGCACGCGTGTCGTCGTCGCCGTATACCGATGTTTCGGCAAGTACGGTGACCATCTGCGAGTGTCTGACGAGCTGCATCAGTATGTTGACTTCGTTGAGCTCTACTTTAATGCGTTGCGCAGGAATGCTTGAGCCGAGCAGCTTGTCGAATGCGTTTCGGGCCTGCAGCCCCGAGGCGGGGAGGGCTATGGGATAGCGGCGCAGATCGTCAATACCCGCTTTCGGCAGCGATGCAAGCGGATGGGTCTTGTTGACTATGGCCGCGAGATGGCTGTCGAAAAGTATATGCGACTCGATTTCAGGGCGCAGATTGTCGGGCATGAACGCAAGCACGAAGTCTACCTCATAGTTTGAAAGCATGTCGAGCAGTTCGGCCATCGTCTTGTAGTAGACATTGAGTTTGATGCCGGGATACTGCTGCATGAATTCGAGCATTGTCTCCGTGAGTATCGGGCTGAATGAATATGTTACCCCGATGTTGAGTGTGCCGGTGGTGAGTCCGTGGAGATTTCTTACGGCGTCGGCGCAGCTTTCGGCCGATGTCAGCGTGTCGGTAGCCAAAGGCAGCAGCCGTTCCCCCTCCTCGGTGAGTTTCACGGAGTGGCTGTTGCGGTAGAAAAGCTGGGTGCCGAGCTCCTCCTCAAGCTGACGTATCTGCTGCGACAGTGTCGACTGGGTGATATTGACTTTGGCCGAAGCCTCCGAGAAGTTGAGGGCGCGCGCGGCGGCCACGAAGTATCTTAGTTGGCGCAGTTCCATGTGGGGCTGTTATTTGGTGACGCTGAATGATATTCTTTTAAATATATATATCGGAATAAGCAGGCCGACTACCATGCCGATTATTACAAACGAACAGATGATGCCGTTGGATTCGCAAATATACAAAAAATGGTTGAATTGCTCCTCGCCCGATGCCGTCAGTGCCAAAAGGAACGCCTGCACGGTCTTGTACGCGTAAATTCCGGGTATCATGGGGAGTAGCGCGGGGAATGCGAATGTCTCCGGCGGACATTTCACCCGCTTGGCGCAAATGATGGCAAGCAGCCCCACTACAAAGGCGCCCGAAAGGCTTGCGGGTACGATATGCACGCCGCCGAGATTGATAAGACAGTAACGTGTCATGTGTCCGAGAGCCGCTATGAGGCCGCAATATTTCAACGCTATGCGCGGCGGATTGCTGATTGCTCCGAATCCTGTGCCGGCTACTGCGGCAAGCAGTCCGTCGGCGAGTATTTGTAATACCGTTGTCATAAATCGAAAAAACTAATTTTCATCAATAAAAATGCTGCGGTCAGTCCTACGGTGATGCATGCCGTGATGATGGTCGCCTTGACAAATCTGCTGAAAGCGCATAGATAGTGGTCGGTCAGCAGGTCGTTCACACTGTTGATGTAAGGGATGCCGGGTATAAGAAACAATACACTGGTTGCCAATGCCACATCTTCTGTCGATGTGATGCCCGGAAAAACGTAGCCGGCCGTACCCACCACAGCTGCCGCAAACGCGCTCGCCACAGTGACCGCCATATAGTTGACATGCTGGGCTGAAAGCAGTATCTTGAACGAAAAGCCTATAAGCGTGGCTATTGCGACAATGCCCGTTGCCATAATGTCGCCGCCGAATATACGGCAGAATGCCGCATTGGCAGCCGCTACAAGCAGCAATAATGTCAACCGGCTGTAGCGCGGCCCTTTCAGAAGGTGCGGAAACTCTGTCTCTGCTTCTTTGAGCGATACTTTGTTTTCAGCCACGCGCCAGCTCAGATTGCTAAGACGTGTGTTGAGCGCATAGTCGTTGGGAAGGTCAGCTATGGTCGACGAGTGGCTGTACGACAGTCCATCGGCGTCGCTAAGCGTTACAATGCAGTGGGCCGGCAGTATTGTAAGCTCCACACTGTAGCCGGTGGCCGATGCCATGCGCCTGATATTCTTCTGTATGCGGCTGCATGTCGCGCCGCATCCGAGCATGTTGGAGGCATATTCGGCAAAAAACGCGCAATCGCGGCCCAAATCCGATTGCACCACTGACAGGTTATTCATCGCAGTCATCGTCGTCATATAGGAAATCATATCTTTCTATACCGATGAAATGGTGTCTGCGCAGAAAACGCATCGGGTGCAGATGAAACACCTGTGTGGCTATGCCTGCCAAAGCAAGCAAAATGACTGCCACGCTGCAAAGCCAGATAATTTGAACTGAAGTCATAGTCGTAAATTTTATTTCTTCGCAAATTTACAACTATTAACAACCGGCGGCCGGTTTTGGCATAAGATATTATCAATAGGCAGACTCGGTGGTATCAATACACCGCTTCATAGCCGCCCCTAAACCGATGGCTGTTACGTTGTTGCCATCTCGCGGTCATGCATAATGTCAGTGAAATTCCTGAGCGACCAGTCTATCAGCGAATTGAGATGGGGGAGAAGTGTCAACGCTCTTTCCGTAAGCGAATATTCGACACGCGGCGGCACTTCGGCATAAATCCTGCGGTTGACGAGGCCGTCCTGCTCGAGAGTGCGCAGGGTAGTGGTAAGCATCTTTTGTGAGATATCCGGAATCGAATTGTTGATGGCGTTGAAACGCATGCAGTCACGTTCGGCAAGGGTATAGAGCACAAGCATCGACCATTTGTCGCCGATGCGTGCAAGTATGTTTCGTATCGGGCACTCGGGGTAAAGGAGGTCGCGGGCAACGATTTTTCGGTTCATAATATACTGATATCTAATAACGGTATATAAAGGTAAGTAGAATTATCTTATTTCGCAACTATAAAAATAGCCTGCGTTAAAAATTATAAAAACATCAAATTATATCCTCTTGAATTTCAGCAATGGTTACTTGAACGTAACTATATTACGTCCGTTTCAGTTCTTGCGGAAACGTGGGCCGGCATATAATTTTGTGTCCGTAAACCACAAAAATACTACAGATATGAGCAATTACAGTAAAATCAGCATTCCCGCCGACGCGCGGGTTGAACTCCACGATGCGCTCCACCTTACAGGTGCAGAGGTTTCGGTCAACACTCTTCCTGGCGGAGCGCAGGTCCCCTTCGTGCATTCCCACAAGCAGAACGAAGAGATTTACGGCATCATTTCAGGCAAAGGCACAATCACGCTCGACGGTGATGACATAGCATTGAATGCCGGCGACTGGCTGCGCGTGGCTCCCGAAGTCAAGCGTCAGCTTTCCGCCTCGCCCGACAGTGCCCTTTCGTTCATCTGCATACAGGTGAAAGCAGGTTCCCTCGAAAATTTCACAATGGCCGACGCTGTAGTCTAAGCCGTCAAAAAAGAGGCAGAGAGTGTAGCAGAAACTCGAAAAGTTTAGGGATACTTTCGCCTTTGGTTAATTTTATTTCTCGTTAAATTTGTTCCGCGAAAAATTTTGTGTAAATTTGCACGCAACACAGGAGGGGTGTCCTCATTGAAGGACTGAGATTATACCCTACGAACTTGATGCGGTTAGTACCGCCGAAAGGAACTTGTGAAGTCTTGTTGCATTCCCTTATTTAGCAGGATTATCCCCTCTTTGTGTCCGTCATCGTATCGATGTCGGATAATTTTTTATCAGCCTGTTATGAAAGTAGAAATCAACAACAAAGAAATCCTGCTGCCCGACGGCTGTCGCACGCTCTCCGGTCTTTTGCAAAATCAGGGCATCAGTGAGAAGGGACATGCCGTAGCCGTCAACAACCGGGTCGTACCCCGTGCGCAATGGGCCGGATTTGCTCTTGCCGACGGCATGAAAGTAACTGTCATACGTGCCGTTTGCGGAGGATAGTGCCATGCGTAAGATAGCAATCACTGTCCCTGAATTTTTCAATGGAGAGGCTGCCGCCATAACGGCGCTTCTGCGCGACGGCGGATACTGGCGCGTACATATCCGTAAACCTCGGGCATCAGCAGCTCAAATCGAGGCTCTCGTCAGCGCCATCCCCGCCGGGCTCTATCCGCGGCTCTCGCTCCACGACCATTTTGACATCGCCGTAAAGCTGCATCTCGGAGGCATACACCTTAATCATCGCAATCCCGTGGCTCCTGCCTGTTGGGAAGGTCTTGTAAGCCGCTCGTTCCATTCTCCCGGCGAAATATCCGCCGCCACTTACGACTACGCATTTCTCAGCCCCATATATCCCAGCATATCAAAGCCCGGCTACAGTGCCGATTTCAGCCGCGGCGAAATCCGTCACGCCGTCAATGACCGGATTTTCGCGCTCGGGGGCATTACACCTGACAAATTCGATGAAGTCGAAGCGCTTGGCTTCGGAGGGGTCGCCATGCTCGGCTGCGTATGGCGCGTGCACATCGACCCCGCGGCATTCCGTCTGCAATACATCACCCATCCTGTCGACGGAACATCTATGACCGAACAGGTAGAGAAAGCGCTTGCCGGCGGTTGCCGCTGGATACAGTTGCGCCATAAGGATGCCGACACCGCGACCCTCCTGCGAGAGGGAAAGGAAATACGTCGTCTATGCGACCGCTACGATGCCGTATTTATTGTCGATGACCACGTGGAGCTTGTCGATGCTGTGCAGGCCGACGGTGTCCATCTTGGCAAAAACGACATGCCCGTATCCAGGGCGAGAGAGATGCTCGGTGTGCGCACTATAATAGGCGCTACGGCCAACACTTTCGACGACATCGCGGCCGCACAGCAGGCCGGCGCCGACTATATCGGCCTCGGGCCTTACCGATTCACTACCACTAAAGAGAAACTCAGTCCGGTGCTCGGTATCGACGGATATAACGACATCGTTGCCCGTTGCACGGCTGCTGCCGTCAGACTTCCGATAGTGGCTATTGGCGGCATTGCATTGCCCGACATTGCTCCGATAATGGCTGCCGGCGTCAACGGGGTGGCGGTCAGCGGCACAATCAGAAACGCACCCGACCCGACTCAAATCACACAGGAAATAATCAAACGAATACAATAGAAGAAATATGTCGAAACTGATAATCGGAGGACGTGAGTTCACTTCACGCCTCTTTGTCGGAACGGGCAAGTTCCGCAGCAACGAAATCATGGAGCAGGCCATCCTTGCTTCCGGCACTCAGATGGTGACGGTAGCCATGAAACGCATCGATATGGATAACCGTGAGGACGAAATGCTCCACCACATCATGCACGATGGCATTCAGCTACTGCCCAACACATCGGGCGTACGCGACGCGCAGGAGGCCGTGCTCGCCGCACAGCTTGCACGCGAAGCCTTCGGTACCGATTTCATAAAACTTGAAATCCACCCCGACCCGCGCTACCTTCTTCCCGACCCGGTCGAGACACTCAAAGCCACCGAAGAACTTGCTAAACTCGGGTTCGTGGTTCTGCCGTATATCCAGGCCGACCCAGTGCTCTGCAAGCGCCTTGAGGAGGCCGGTGCGGCTACCGTGATGCCTCTTGCCGCTCCTATCGGCAGCAACAAAGGGCTCGTGACCCGCGAACTGCTCAAAATCATCATCAGCCAGAGCAGTGTTCCCGTTGTCGTAGACGCCGGACTCGGCGCGCCTTCTCATGCCGCCGAAGCCATGGAACTTGGCGCCGATGCCGTGCTTGTCAACACTGCTATTGCCGTGGCCGGCGACCCTGTGGCTATGGCACGGGCGTTTGCCGCAGCTACCGCCGCCGGACGCGATGCTTATCTTGCCGGTCTTGGTGCCGTTTCCGACTGCGCGGAAGCCTCAAGTCCGCTCACCTCATTCCTCGACTGATATGTTTGCTGACGAATTATCGAAATACGACTGGGACGCCACCACGGCCGAGATAATGAGCATGACGGCGGCCGACGTCGAGAGGGCGCTTGCTGCCGACCGCCTTTCCGACCGCGACTTCATGGCTCTCGTATCGCCTGCCGCCGCTCCATATCTCGAACGGATGGCACAGAAAAGCCGGCGTCTCACCGAGCAGCGTTTCGGCAAGACGATGCAGCTGTTCATTCCGATGTACATCACCAACTCATGTACCAACTCATGCGTATACTGCGGTTTCAACTGCCACAACAAGTTCAACCGCGTCATCCTGACTATGGAGCAGATAAAAGCTGAATGCGAGGCAATAAGAAAGCTCGGTCCGTTCGAAAACCTCCTTATCGTGACGGGGGAGAACCCCGTCAAGGCCGGCACCGACTATATCGAACAGGCACTTCGCGTATGCCGCCCCTATTTCTCCAATCTGACTATCGAGGTTATGCCGCTCTCCACCGGGGATTATGAGCGCCTGACCCATTCCGGTCTCAACGGCGTAATCTGTTTCCAGGAGACCTACAACCGTGCCAACTACAAAAAATACCACCCCGCCGGCATGAAATCCGATTTCGAATGGCGATGCAACGGTTTCGACCGCATGGGCATGGCCGGTGTCCACAAAATCGGCATGGGGGTGTTAATCGGCCTTGAGGACTGGCGCACGGATGTCACCATGATGGCACGCCATCTGATGTATCTGCGCAAGAATTACTGGCGTACGAAATATTCTGTCAACTTCCCGCGCATGCGCCCCTCCGAATCCGGTTTCCAGCCTAACGTTGTCATGACCGACCGCGAGCTCGCGCAGCTCACCTTCGCCTTCCGCATCTTCGACCCGGATGTCGACATTTCATATTCCACACGCGAGAACCATACCTTCCGCAACAATATGGCCACACTCGGTGTCACCACCATGAGCGCAGGCTCGAAGGTCGACCCCGGAGGCTATGCGTCATGCACTGACTCCCTCGAGCAGTTCACCATCAGCGACGACGCTTCTCCGGCACAAGTGGTGGCCGACCTCAAGGCTCTCGGCCGCGAGCCCGTATGGAAAGACTGGGACCGCATATTTGATTGATTATATGGAACGATACTTACGACAGACAATCCTTCCGGGGTTTGGCACGCAGGGACAGCAGCGTCTCCTCGCTTCTTCTGCACTCATTGTAGGGCTCGGCGGCCTCGGTGCCCCCGTGGCTTCATATCTGGTTTCTTCAGGGGTAGGGCGCATAGGCCTCTGTGACAATGACACCGTTGGCATCACCAACCTGCAGCGCCAGATACTCTACACCGAGCACGACCTCGGCAAGCCAAAGACCCGATGCGCGCGTCAGCGACTGTCTGCCATGTCGCATGACACCATTCTTGATGTCATCGACGGCGGACTTACACCCGACAACGCCGCCGCTCTCATCGCCGCCTACGACATCGTGGTCGACTGTACCGACAATTTCGCCACCCGCCGTCTCATCGACAGCGAGTGCTCGCGCCTCGGCAAACCTTGGGTGCACGGCTGTATCGATGGCCTTTACGGTAGTGTCACTGTATTCAATCACCGCCGTGGCAAACGCTACGCCGACCTCTATCCCGATGCCGGTGCTCTTGCCGACAACAGTGACCGTCTTATCGCCAATCTTGGCCCGGTGCCCGGCATCGTCGGCTCCATTCAGGCTCTTGAAGTGCTCAAACTTCTTTCCGGATGCGGAGAATCCCTCGATGGCCGCATTCTGGTACTCGAACTTGATAAAATGAATTTCTCAACAATTGAATTTTGAAACAATACTATAATTATGGCTACAAGTTTTGATGAATACGCTGGCGCGTATGACCAATGGTTTATTGAAAATTCCAACGTGCTCGCCTCAGAGGTGGCACTCGTTGCCGCAACACTTAACGATGCCCCTCGCCCCATACTTTCGGTAGGATGCGGCAGCGGACTGTTCGAGGATATCATGCGCAGGGAGTATGACATTGATGTCACCGACGGTGTGGAGCCTTCCACCGGAATGGCCGAGATAGCCCGCAAGCGAGGCATGGATGTCGTTATTGCCACAGGCGAGGATTTCGACTATCCCGCAGGAAAATACGGCACAATCATTTTCAACGGCTCTCCGAGCTACATCACCGACCTCCGCGGCATTGTCGCAAAAGTCTACGATGCCCTCCCAGAAGGCGGACGCATCATCCTTGTCGATGTGCCCAAAGAAAGCACCTACGGCATAATGTACAACCTCGCAAAAGCGCTCGGCACATGGCAGCATCCCCTCCTCGAAGGCGTATATCCACCCAATCCTTATCCGATAGAGTTTGTCAACGTAGCCAACTGGCGCACCACCGCCGAAAAGGTCGAATACCTCAGGGAAGCCGGCTTCAGCGATATAAAATACCTCCAGACGCTCACCACCCATCCCCTCTACTCCGATTTAAAAGCTGAAGCTCCGGTAGAAGGCTGCGACAGAGGTGACTATGTAGCCGTAATCGCCCAAAAATAACCGGTGCGATTATGGAAAAATGGAGCAATTTGGCATGGCAGGCCGCCCTGCCCGAAATCGAGCGTATAAAACGCTTGCCCTTCCTGCGTGAACTTGCCGACGGCACTCTGCCCGACGACATATTCCGCTTCTACATAAGCCAGGACCGCCTGTACCTCGACAACTACACCCGTGTCCTCGCCCACATAGCATCGCGTCTGCCCGACATGGCCGATGTCGAGACATTCCTCGCATTTGCCGTCGACGGTGTAGCCGTGGAGAAAGAGCTGCACGCACGTTTCAGCCCCGACAAAGATGCCACCAAAACACAGGCATGCGAATTTTACACGTCGTTCCTCCGCGCGCGTTCGCAGGGTGATATCGCCATCGAGGCCGCTGCCGTGTTGCCCTGCTTCTGGGTTTACCTCGAAGTCGGAAAATATATATTGTCGACAGCACGGCTCGACGGCAACCCCTACCGCGCATGGATAGAGACCTACTCCGACCCGGCTTTCGACATCAGCACCGCCCGGGCCATCGACGTGTGCGACCGCCTGGCCGCCGCCACAACCGTGACCGTCCGCCGTCAGATGACCGACACATTCATCGAAGCCACCCGCCTCGAATACCTCTTCTGGCATTCCGCCTACCACAAAGGCACCGCCGACTCCCATCTGCTGATTTAATCCCCCATAAAGTAAAGTTCCACTCAGAGTTCCACCCAAAGTCCGACCCGTCCGACATGTCTGACCCGTCCGACCCGTCCCCAAAAAAAATAATGAAAAATTACAATATAGCACTCACAATCGCCGGCAGCGACCCCTCAGGGGGCGCCGGCATGCAGGCCGACCTGAAAACCTTCTCCGCCCTTGGCGTCTACGGCGCTTCGGCCATCGTCGCCCTTGTCGACGAAAACACTCAGGGCGTCTACGGCGTCCACCCCGTGCCGGCGCAATTCGTCGCCGGGCAGATACGTTCGGTCATCGACGACATCGGAGCAGACGCCGTAAAGATAGGCATGCTGCATGACTCCGAACTGATTAACGTGGTCCGCGACACCCTCGCCCTGTATCCCGATGTGCGCAACATCGTCCTCGACCCCGTGATGGTTGCCACCTCCGGCGACCCGCTCCTCCTCCCCGAAGCGGTTGAAACCCTTCGCTCTGTACTCATCCCCTATAGCCGTATCATCACCCCCAATCTTCCCGAAGCGTCATTGCTGCTCGGTCAGACAATCGACAGCCAGGACCAGCTCGGAGATGCGGCGATTGCCCTCTCCAAATCATCCGGCGATGTCTCCGTAATGCTCAAAGCCGGGCATCTTGAAAACGACACCCTTGTCGACATCTTCTACAACGCCGAGACCGGCAAAGTGATGCGCCTCTCGGCTCCGCGCGTCACCACCCGCAACACCCACGGCACCGGCTGCACCCTCTCATCCGCAATAGCCGCATACCTTGCCAAAGGCGCTTCGCTCGATGCTGCTGTCCGTTCCGCCAAGGACTATCTTTACGCTGCCATAGCATCGGGAGCCTCCTATCAGATAGGCAAAGGTCACGGCCCCGTCAACCACTTCCATTCCCTTTGGAATTAATAGCATACGTGCATTGTTGCTGATTCATTACAGCTACGGTTGTGTGGGGTTAAAGTATAAAAAATGCTAAAATCAGGCAGTTTTAGTTGCAATATGTAATTGCATTAATTATATTTGCGGCAAAATGATTTCCGCGAGGAAAGCATGTATTTTATTAATCAATCAAAACAATGGGAATTATGAAAAAATTAATTTTCTTATTGACAGCCTTGATTTTTACATTTTCTTTTACATCGTGTAATGACGACGATGAGCAGTTAATCAATGACGAAGAGGAAATCGAAGACATCATCGAACCTCAGCCTACCGAAGACCTTATGGTCGAGTCTGTGAACGTGCCGACTGCAGTTATCGGCTCTGAATTTGACCCCGTGACCACAGCTCTTATCAACCGTCTGCAGTCGCGCGACAGCGAAATTACTCCCGACACTCGTTCTGTTATTATTGATGCAAGTCTCATTCCATCGCTCTCTCAATCTCAGAAAGAGGATATAAAGCGATTGTTCGACAGGGGTGGCACCGTAGTGCTCAGTGAGCCTGACCCAAGCGTAGCATTCGGCTTCTCAATGAGTCTTGGCGAGAAGCCGGCGTTTGCCATCGACGACGAAGACAATCTTGCCAACGACCACTTCTGCGACGTTTATGCTTTCAACAACCACAACGACGAATACTTTATTCAGGATATACACGACCCCTTCAGTTGCGAATACGAATATGATTGCGACGACTGCAGCGACGTCGACGACGACCCGATTCTCTCGGCTACGACTGTGACCGACAATATCCTCGAGCGGCTCACCCCCTACGAGTACGGTCTGCGTGCCGACAAAATTGCCGTGTGGATCAACGAAAACTCCGTGCCGCATGCAGCTTCGCGCTCATCCGTACCCGAGATTGCAACGGCGCAAAGGGTCACTGTGGATATATATCCCACCGCCAATCATCCCAAAGTGGAAGGCCGCTCCGGTTCCTACACAATTATTTACCTCATCACAAGTCTGTATTCATTTGCGCAGGATATTGACTATTACGCTGTCCACCAGGAGATAATAGGCTCAAACAGCGCCATGAACCTCGGCAATTGGAAGGATGGTGAATACTACTACGGTTTCTACCTCGGCAATATCACATGCGACCATCAGATTTTTGACGGCAATAACACCACGCCTTCATCCACTGTCATTCAGACCACTTCGCCTGCCACCACCGAAAATGCCCGTCAGGAGTCTGTCGGCATGAGCTTCAACATAGGCGGAAACGTAGGTCTCAATCCCAGCGGTCCCAACGCTACAATCTCAGGCGGCATCACATATTCCGAGAGCTATACGGTGAAAATCCCCGATGTCTCGATAACCAACCAGTGCAAGTCCGACGACAGCCACGTCAACGCTCGTTGGATCTACAAGACAGCCGCGCCCGAACCCAAGACCAACTTCTGGGGCGATATTACCAAATTCAACAACGCCCCCGATGTCGCGACCAACACCATCGACGTGCACAACACATGGCTTTGGGCGGTAAGTCACCCGACTGGCAGCTACAAGATGAAATGTGTCAACGAAATCCACTACGATTATCGTCACGGCAAAAACAAAGCCTTCGAGATTACCTACGGCACTCACTCCTATTGGACCACCTACACCCGCTGGATCAACCTCGATGCTCCAAACCGCACCCTCGACTGACAAAAAATAACATCTACAACATAAATAACATAGCTCACATAGAAAACATCTATAACATAGCTAACATCCACCATAACCGGCAAAATAGTAGATGTTGCAAAGCCTGACGTGCCGAGGGTGTTGCAGAACTAAACTTTCCGTGGTTAATTATCGCCTTGGGCGCTTTGCCCTGCAAAGAAACCGCGGCTACTACGCTACTGATTGTCAGGATGCTGCGCTTAGTAGCCGCGGTTTTCAACCGCGGAAAGTTTAGTCCTGCAACACCCTCAATTGTGACGAAACCCCAGGCGCAGCCTGGGGCGAGCTAAGTATCAGTGGGTTAGCCTCGGAGAGGCGACATTGTCAGGCCGGTTCGTATGTTATAACAAAAATCAGCGGGGGCGCAATCGCGTCCCCGCCTTTCGTAATTATAGAAATACTATTGTAAACCTCAGCTCTTGACTACTTTGACAGTATAAGTCGCCGGTTTGACGCCCTTTGCCGTGGCTGTGAATTTCAGTTCGCCGGCCTCTTTGCCGCTTCTTGCTATGGCTGTTGCCGCTCCGCTGAACAGATCCATCTCCGGGTTCTGGAAAGGCAAGAGCGATGTCGGGTCTCCGTTGGCCGTTGCCTCAAACGTTCCCGCTCCGGTCACATTGAATTTCACTCGGCGGCTGTCATCGGGCACTATGTTGCCATCCTTGTCTGCCACCTGCACGGTGAAGTAAACCAGGTCATCTCCATTGGCCTCAAGCGTGTCGGTGTTGGCTGTTACGACAAGGTGATGCGGCTTGCCGGCCGTTCTGATTGTCTTCTCTGCGGCGCGGTTGCCCTTCTCGTCGTAGGCCACCACTTTCAGCTCGCCCGGTTCATAGCGAGTCTCGTTCCACATCAGGCGGTAGCGTGTCTGCAATGTCGAGTCATTCTTCTCGCGCATGCCCTGGCTCTTGCCGTTGATGAAAAGCTCAGCTTTGGGGAACGACGTGTAGACAAACACCGGAGTCACTTCCCCTTCGCGGCCTTTCCAGTTCCAGTGCGGAAGCACATGCAGCGTAGTGTCCCTGCCGTTCCATTGCGAGCGATACAGATAATATCTGTCCTTCGGAAGTGATGCCAGGTCTATGATTCCGAATACGGAACTGTGGCTGGGCCACGCGTCGGTATCGTAGGGCGACGGTTCGCCGAGATAGTCGAAACCGGTCCATACGAACTGGCCGAGCACCCACGGCTGCTCATCCATGTAGAAATCGATATCGGGCGTGTTCGACCAGAAGCATGCCTCATTGTCATAGCTCGACGACTGGTTGTCGGGGTGCATAACCTGATTGTGCTCCACCTCAAACGATACCGGGAAGTGATAGACTCCGCGCGACGATACCGTCGATGCCGTCTCCGAGCCAAGTATCATCTTCTGAGGCAACATGCCGTAGGCTTTCTCGTAATACTGCGGTTTGTAATTGAAGCCGGGAATGTCGAGCGACGCCGCAAAGCCGTTGTCGAGCACGGCGCCTATCTGATCCATGCCGCATGTCACCGGACGCGTCGCGTCAAGCGACTTCACCAGATCCTGGAGCATCGTAAGCTCCGACACTCCGTCGGGGCCCCATTGGCTTGGCACTTCGTTGCCGATCGACCACATCACCACTGACGGCGAGTTACGGTAGCGTTTCACCATGTTTGTGACATCTTTTTCAGCCCAGTCTGCGAAGAAGCGGCCGTAGCCGTTGGGCGATTTCGGACGGAAACTCCAGTCATCAAACGGCTCCACCATAAGCATCATGCCCAGCTCGTCACATATCTCCACCAGCTCCGGCGCAGGCATATTGTGAGCCGTGCGTATGGCGTTGGCGCCCATATCCTTTAGCAGCGCTACCTGATGGCGGAGAGCCGAGCGGTTGACTGCGGCGCCGAGCGGTCCGAGGTCATGGTGATTGCACACCCCCTTGAATTTCGTTGGCTCGCCGTTGAGGCGGAATCCGAGTTCCGGTATATACTCCAGACTCCTCACTCCGAACTTGGTCTCGTAACTGTCGACCTCTTTGTCGTCGACCTTCAGAATGGTGCGGGCGGTGTAAAGGGCAGGGGAGTCGGGGCTCCACAGCTGCGGCTCTGCAAGCAGAAAATTCTGTGTGAATTTCTGTCCGTGCGATATATACGGCGCGCTGTTGCTTGCCGCTATGCTCCCGTCCGGAGCGATGATATCGGTGACGACATCTACAGTCTCCCCCTTGTGTGCGCCGGCAATCTCCATCTCCAGTTTCACCGAAGCCCTCTCTCTCGTCACTGTCGGAGTGGTGACGTATGTGCCCCACACCGGTATATGCACGCGGTCGGTGTTTACAACATGCACGTTGCGGTATAGTCCCGCGCCGGGATACCATCGTGACGCTCTTTCAAAATTTTCAAGCTCGACTACCATATCGTTGCTTCCGGGCACTACGGTCTCGGTTACATCGGCGTAAAACGAGTTGTAACCGTAAGGCCAGTATGCAACCTCCCGGCCGTTGACCTTGACATGCGCGTTGCTCATCGCCCCGTCAAACACTAATGTTACATTGCGGCCTGCCGTGTCTGCCACCTCGAAGGTCGTGCGGTAGCTTCCCTTTCCGATGAATGGCAATCCGCCGGTGCGGCCTGTTTTTACGGTTTCCTCTGTTTCTCCGTTCTGCTCCACGGCCACTGTCTGAAGGTCGTTGTTTCTGTCAAACGGCCCGTAGATGGCCCAGTCGTGGGGCACTCTCACATGCTGCCACTCCTGTGCTCCGGCTGCGGCTCCCTTTGTGAATTCCCAGCCGTCGTTGAGGGTAGTGACCCTTCTTTCTCCGTTGGCAGTGAAAACAATGGCTCCCGAAAGAGCCATTGCAGTTATTATAGTTGTTGTTTTCATTCGTTGTTCAATTTCTTGTATTCCACAAACGCATCAAGGGCGATAGTCGGCGAGTCATTGTCGAAACATCCGAGCTGGTAGCCGCCGTTATAACCGCCCGGTGCTTCCGGCTCCCAGTAAAACACACCCTCTACATCGGCGGTCAACGCTTTTTCTATGAGGGCTTTGGTGTGTTCCGGCTGATCCCACGGCGCGCCTATCTCGCATATCATCACAGGCTTGCCGTATTTCTCCTTGCAATGCTCGATGTTGGCTATGCAGTCGGCCACAACCTTTTCCCAGCCGCCGGTCTCGCCGGCCTGTTCGGCCCAGTAAGGGTAGAGCGACATTCCGATCATGTCATATTTACCTCCGTTGGCCTCCAGTATGTCAAACATGCGGTCGTAACGTTCACGGTCATTGCCTCCGTCGAGATGCACTATGACTTTTGCTTCGGGAAATACTCCCTTCACAGCGTCATAGCCCGCATTGTTGAGCGCCGTGAGTTGTTCCGGATTGTCTGTTGAGCCGGCGGGCAGCATCATGCCGGGTGTTGTCTCGTTGCCCACCTGCACCCATTCCGGACTGACTCCGGCCTCTTTGAGCGCTGTCAGTGTCTCGGTGACATGGTTGCCTACGGCCTTCTTCAGATCTTCAAACGACAGCTCTTTCCATGCCTCGGGCATCACCTGATGACCCGGGTCGGCCCACGTGTCTGAGAAATGGAAATCAATCATAGTGCGCAGTCCGAGACTGTCGGCGCGGCATGCCTTTGCCACCACATCGTCTATGTTGTTCCATCCATCCTCTGGATTGACCCATACGCGCAGACGTATCGAGTTCACGCCGCAGCAGTCGCGGAGCAGTTGCATGCATTCCATCTCTTGGCGCTCTTCGCCGGGCGTATAGAATTTGCGCCCCTCCGCCTCCATCTGCGTTACCCAGCTGACGTCGGCGCCAAGGGCAAAGCCTGTCTCCTTGGCCGGCTTCTCTGCCTTGGCGTCATCTGCATTCTCTTTGTTCTGTTTGCCTGAGCACGATAGCAATGTCGTTGCCGCTACAAGTGCCGATATGAATAATGAACAGTATTTCATGGTGCTGTTGTCTGTTATTTTGTTTTGAATGGATCAAGTGCCTCTGTCGGCATGCCGTTGTCGAAACACCCTTTGTTATATCCGCCATTATATCCTGCGGGGGCTTCAGGTTCCCAATAGAATATACCCTTCACGTCAAGTGCTGCCGTGCGGCTCATGATTTCTGATATCACTTTCTTGCACACTGCTCCCTCGCGGTAGTCCATGCCGATTTCGCATATCATCACCGGCTTGCCGTAGGTCGATGTAACATGGCCTATGTTGGTGATAAGGTCGTTGACGGTGCTTTCCCAGCTGTCAGGCTCGGGATATACCGACATTCCTATCATGTCATATTTCCCGTTATTGGCCTTAAGCGCACCGAATATACGGTCGTAGCGCCACTTGTCGTTACCTTTGTCGAGATGTACGATGACCGATGCGTTGGGGAACACTGCCTTTACCGCATCATAGCCCGTGCTGACAAGCTCAGTGAAGTTTTGAGGGTTGTCGATGGAGCCGAGAGGGTAGAGCATGCCCGAGGATGTCTCGTTGCCGATCTGCACCCATTCCGGTTCGATGCCGTAGCCTGCAAGGCTCGTGAGCATTTTGTTGACATGCGACGTCATTGCCTGTTTAAGGCCTGCCATGTCGAGGTCTGCCCATGCGGCGGGTGTTTTCTGGTTGCCCGGATCAGCCCAGGTGTCGGAGAAATGGAAGTCAATCATCAGGCGCAGACCCAGAGAGTTGGCACGGCGTGCCTTTGCAAGCACATCATCGATATTGTTCCAGCCCTGCGACGGATTGACCCATACGCGCAGTCTTATGGCGTTGACTCCGCAATATTCTTTGAGCAGCTCCATGCACTCGGTCTGTGAGCCGTCGGGCGAATAGAATTTCTCTCCCTCTGCCTCCAGTTGGCTCAGCCAGCTCACGTCGGCGCCTTTGGCGAATGTACCGCGTTCAATCTCGATGGGCTTATTGTCTGGCGCCGGATTGCTCACCGGGCTGTCCTCACTGCATCCCGACGGAACGGCCACTGCGGCGGCCAGTCCTATCGATGCCAATATTTTCGTTATAGTTTTCATTATCTTTCAGTATGGAATTTAGATTGTTATCTGTTTTAAATAAAGATTGTTAACTGTGTTAAAAACTAACGCTCGGAAGTCTTTGCATATTGTATCGCAATATGATATTTCTGCGGCTTTTATGATTTTTTATTAGGCGTTATGCACTGTCATTGCATTCGGAAAAAATGTCCGCATTGCATTCGTGGAAAATGCGCCATCATCTTGTAGGGCTGCACCCCGGTGCAGCCGCCTGTAGCTCGATTTGGTAACACCTCCCCATGCACCTTGCATACCCTTCACGTCGTAAACATGCTGATTGTGATTTAAGCGGGTGTTGCAGAACTGATAAAAACTGACAAATTTGTAGTGACGCGATATATCGCGTACGCATCCGCATGGCGTAACGCACTGTATGCCTGTGTTTTAATGCGAACGTGATATATCGCGTCCCTACAATTTATTGCGGTTTTTTACGACAATTTATAGTTCTGCGACACCCACTCGTCAGGGTATCTGCTGATGAGCCTCGGAGTGGTGTCATCGTGCTTCCCGCTACTGCACTTCCGAGTAGGAGTACGTGCTGTTCAGGAGGTCCACTGTCAGCAGGTATGACCCGTTGGCGAGCTCGTTGTCGCTGTCGAAACCGTCCTTGCCGTAGAGAAGCACTCCGCTACCGCCGCCGAAACATACATCCCAGCTCTCGTTGATGAGGATTTTGACCCCCCAGGGTGTGGGAGCCGACTTCTCAACGACTGCGGTATACACACCCGGCGTCTCGCTTGCCGTCATCGGGTATTTGCCCCAGTCATCGTTGAGTCCCGAATAGTGAACGGTCGATACCGCTGTCACCTCGTATTTGAGGTCGTTGATACTCGTGTTGAGGATGTACAGACCCGCTTCCGGTGCCGGGATATTGGTCTTGGCCTCAAATTTCAGATTGCCGCCAAAGGCATCCCCTTCGCCGCCAAATCCCCAGGCGTCGTCCCAGTTCTCAGCTTCCTTGTAGAGCTTGTAGCCCCACTTGGAGTCGAAATAGACTCCGCCGGCATACGATTTCTCCTCTTCGTTGTAGAGTCTCAGGTAATTGTTGAAGTGCCAGCTGCCGGAGACTGCGTCGTCATGTCCCGATATGTAGAGCAGCGGTTTGGCCGGCTCCACGGGCTCCTCTGATTCTGCCTCGAATACCACTGCCCACTGGAGCGGATTTACCATCGTCAGCTTCATTACCTGAACGCCCGATGTAGCCACATTGACAGCCACGGTCGATGCGCTCTCCGTGTAGCCCAGATTGTCTGCCGTGCCGCTGAGTGCCACCGGCTTGTTGATTGACGAGTCTTTGTCGCCGGTCGACATGTCATAGAGCGTGCCCGTGCCCGAGATGGTGATGTTCTTGGTTCCGGCCTGGGCGTCAACGGTCATTTTCCACTCGTTTGCCTTGCGGTCGAACTCCATCTCGCCGTTGATGTCTCCGGCTACGGTAAGCTGAGGTATAAGCAGCGCGCTCCACCACATTTCAACGGTGTTGACTATCGTGTAATAGCATCCTGCTGTACCCGGATACCAGAAATTATATATCTTGTCGTCGATTGCAAGCGATGATACTGCGAATGTGCCCGCTGTGGCCGAGTTGCCCCAGATTACTCCAAGCGCATCCTTCATGTACCAGTTCTCCCAGCCGTTCACTCCGGCAAATCCTTCGTAGATACCGTTCTCTGTGGGCGAGAGCAGTGTCTTGCTCGTCATCTCCTGGTTCTTGTCAAGAACGTAGGCAATGCTCATGTCTATCTTGTAGGGGGTGATATGCAGGCTGAGAGTGTTGCTGTAGCTCGGCGCGATGTTCTTGCCTGTGGTCGTTTTGATTCTGACGAACACTTCGGCTCGCTCGCCACCTTCTACTCCCAGACGGCTCATGATTGAGTTGAGCTGAGCAACGGTAAACTGGCATGAATACTTGCCATCCTCCACTGCCGTGGCCACCGCGTTGCTGAAATCATCTGTCAGCGACATCTCCACGCTGTTTGTCAGTACTCCGCCGGGCAGCGCTACTGCCGGATTGCTGAGCGTCAGGTTGCCGTTCTCATCCCAGTTGAGGGTCAGGGCGAGCGCGCTGAGATTGTTGTAGTCGAGCACTATATCCTCTGCCGACGTGCCGACGGTCACATCGTCGTCGGCCACAATGGTCAGCACGTCTCCGTCTTTGTCGCATGCTACGGCTGCCACGCCCAGAAGGGCTGCGATGCCTATGCGTGATATATGGTTGATTTTCATGTGAAATCGATATTAAGAATTAATAATTGGGGTTTGACAGGTTGGTGTTTACCGAAAGCTCGGTTGCCGGTATCGGATATATCTCGTACTTGCTGTCCACTGCCTTGCCGTCAACAACGCCACCTTTCCATTGCCAGATATACTTGTCGGTGGTAAACATTCCGAAGCGGCGAAGGTCGGTACGGCGCACTGACTCGTGAAGAAGCTCGCGGGCGCGTTCGTCGATGAAGTATTGCAGATCCATTTCCGAGTCGCTGATATTGCCCGACATGTCGCCGTAGGCGCGTTCGCGCACCTTGTTGACGAGATTGAGGGCTTCGCTGCGGCTCAGACCCGTTCCGCCTCTCACCACTGACTCTGCTGCCATCAGGTAGACATCGGCCAGACGGAACACCGGAAGGTCGGTCGAACAGCCGTTAACTGCCGTATTCGAAGCTGCTGTGCCGTCATCGTAAAGGTTGGTGAATTTCTCGCTGAAATAGCCTTGCGACTGGTCGTTGTAAACGGATATGTATTGTGTCTGACCGTCGGTATAGAACATGCAGCGCGAATCTTTCGAGGTCGCTACGTCGCCGAATTTTGCCGGTATCTCGCCGCGTACGCGGAAGTTGCCCCAGCCGTTGGTGATACCGTACTTGGCCGGGTCCTGGCTCGACGAGTTGGAGCACGAGCCGCAGATGATGTTGGTTGTCGCTCCCCATGTCACTGTTGTGGTGGCATCTATGACAAACGCGAATATGATTTCATTCGTGCGCAGATGGTTCGACGCGTTGAACAGCTTGTAGAACTCCGGCTCAAGCGTGTACTGCCCGCTGTTTATGACCTTGTTGCAGTATGTTATGCAATCGGTGTAGTGTGCCTCGCGGGTGTAGACCTCGGCATTGAGATAGAGTCTTGCCAGAAGCGACCACACGGCAGCGCGCGGTGCACGGCCATACTCGTTGGTCATCGGTATCTCCTCCTCTATATCCTTGAGCTCGCTCTCGATAAAATCGAAAAGCTGCTCGTCGCCATATCTTTCAGGTATATAGCCTGAGATAGGGGTGTCCTCGTTGGAGAACGGACCCTGGGCGTAAAGGTCGAGCACCCAGTAGTAGGCAAGTGCGCGGAGGAAACGGGCTTCTGCCTTCATGTCCCTGATTTCCTGCTGCTCCGACTCGGTAAATCTGCCTATCGAAGCCTCTGTCGAGTTACGTATGAACTCGTTGCACACCGAAATCGTGTAGTACAGACGGTAATATGCATCCTGCACCCATACGTCGTTGGGGTCCCAGTTGAAATGTGATATATCATAGAGCGAACCCCATGTGTTGATGCTCTCGTCGGTGGAGTCCTCCTGCATGTTGAATATGCATCGCGACAGGTCATAACCCTTTTCAGAGTCTATATCCTTGTCGCCGTCCTTTTCCTGGCCGGTGATGACAAAGCAAGCGTATGCCTTTGCCAGTACCTGACGGTAGGTCTCCGGCGAATTGTACACCACCGTGGCGTCTTGCTCGAATACGGGGCGCTGGTCGAGGTCGTCGACGCATGAGGTTGATGCGACTGCCATTAAGCCCAGTGCCATTATTAAATATGCTTTTTTCATTGTGGTCTTTGTTATGGTTATTAGAAATTAAGTCCGACGGTAAGTGAATAGGTGCGCGGACGGGGATAGACATTCGAGTCGATTCCGTAGCTTACTTCAGGATCAATGCCCGAGTATTTGGTGATTGTGAACACATTCTGCACGTTGGCCGACAGATGCAGGTTGACGTTGCGCCATACATTGCCGAAATCATAGCTCAGCTGCAGGTTGTCCATCTTAAGGAACGATGCGTTCTCCACGTAGTGGTCGCTGTAGTGCTGGCGCATCGAGAAGCCGGTTTCGAGGTAGCTGCGGTTCATGTTGTTGAGCTGGTAGGCGTTGTATGATACTGTTTCCCATGCGCCAGTATTCATCGCCATTGCGTTGTACACATAGTTGCCGATATTGGCGCGAAGCGATGTCGACAGTGTCCACTTCTGGTAGCGCAGGCTGGTGCTCAGGCCGAGAATCCAGTCAGGCGACGGTGAGTGATAGTGGTAAAGGTCCGATGAGTTGATTTGTCCGTCATTGTTCAGGTCGGCATAGACTCCCTCGATCGGGCGACCGGTATTCTGGTCGTAAATCTGTTTGTACACATAGAATGAGTAGGGCGCATAGCCTGTCGAGAACACCTGCACGCGGCGGTTGTCAACCGACGAGCCGACAAGTGTGTTGGGCGACTCGGCTTCGGGCGACATCGTCAGGTTCGTAATCTTCGATTTCTGCCAGGTGGCGTTGGCTGCCACGTTCCACGACCAGTCTTTGTTGTCGATGATATTGGCATTGACTGAAAGCTCGAAACCCTCGCTGTCAACGTTGCCTACGTTCGAAAGGATATACTTGGCGAAGTTCGTACCTGCCGCGCAGGGCACCGATGCCAGGAGGTCCTCTGTCTTGCGCTTGTAGTAGTCCACCGTACCGGTGATGCGGTTGCTCAGGAAGCCGAAGTCAAGACCGACGTTCCATGCCTTGGTCGTTTCCCATTTAAGGTCGGGATTGTAGGCCTCGGGACGATAGGTATAAATCGGAATTCCGTTGAATACATACTGTGCGCCATCCTGTGAAATCGTGTAAATCGGCATGTGCGAGTAGTTGGCGATACCGTCCTGCTGGCCTGTCTCGCCGTAGCTCACTCTCACTTTGAGGTCGTTCATCACACCGCGGGCGAAATCCCAGAATGATTCCTGTGACACGCGCCATGCAAGTGCCACCGACGGGAATGTACCCCAGCGTTTGTCCTTGGCAAATCTCGACGACCCGTCGCGGCGGAATGTCGCCGTAAGAAGATAGCGGCTGTCGAATGTGTAGTTCAGACGTCCGTAGTACGAAAGAAGCGTGTGGCGCTCGTCGGAGGGGGCTGATGTCGACTGCACTTCGCCTGCCTCGTTGTAGCTCTCGTAGTAGGGTGAGTAGCGTTTCCACCACTGGTAGTCATATCCGACTGTCACGTCGATTGAACTCTTTATCGCGTCGATATCCTTGTTGTAGTTGCCGTAGATGGTAAACAGTTTGTTGTACGCTTTCTTCGGACCTACGCATGATATTGAGCCACCCTGGTTGAATCCGCTCCATGAATCGGCCGAGGTGTAGTAGTCGCTTTGGCCTTGCGCGCGGTCATACGCTGCGGTGGCATGAAAACGGAGACCCGGAAGGATGCGCACGCGGTAATCCACATCGACGCTTCCGATAAGGCGGTGGGTATGCGCTTTGTTACGGTAATGGAGAAGTCCTACGGGATTGGCCACGCCGCCTGTCACCGGTATGCCGTTGATGTCTACAGGCTCGTTGTATCCTAAAAAGGCGTCAGTACCTGAATATACAGGAATGGTGGGGTTGTAGGTGGTGGCGTTCCATATTATCGAACCGCTCGGATAGCGGCTGGCATTGTATGATGCCTTTCCGCTGAATGTGAATTTAAGATCATCGTTGAAAAACGAGGGGCTGAGATTGATATTGCCCGAGAAACGCTTGTTCTCGTCATTCTTCATGATGCCTTCCTGATAGAGTGCGCCCAACGATACGCGGAACGGGAGCCAGTCGGTCACACGTCCGGCCACGCTGAGGTTGTTGTCTGTGCCGAAACCGGTCTGCATGACATGGTCGGTCCAGTCGGTGTTTTCATTGCCTAACAGTGCTATCTGTGCGGCCGATCCCTTGGCCTGGATCACATCGACAAACTCATCTCTCGAAAGCATGTCGGCGGTCTTTGTCTTGGTCGATACAGAATTGGTGGTCGAGAATGACACTTTTATGCCGTTGCCCTTTCCCTTCTTGGTAGTGATAAGGATGACGCCGTTGGATGCACGCGAACCGTAGATGGCTGTCGACGAAGCGTCCTTGAGCACGGTCATGCTCTCGATGTCATTGGGATTTATCATCGAAAGGAAGTTGCCCTGACCTTCTATATAGCCGCCCACTTCCATAGGCACGCCGTCGATTACGATAAGCGGGTCGTTCGACGCGTTGAGCGATGCACCGCCTCGGATACGTATGGTCGAGCCTCCTGTGGTCGAGCCTCCCGAGTTCACAATCTGCACGCCCGGCATCTTGCCGTTGATAAGCTCTTCGGGCGAGGTGATGACTCCCTGGTTGAAGTCCTTCTCGCTGATTGTCGAGATGGAGCCGGTCAGGTCATCTTTCTTGCGCACGCCGTAGCCGATGACAACCACTTCGTCGAGCACCTCGGCATTGGGTTTCATCGTGACGTCTATTACGTCCGATGTGATGTCGGCTGTCAAATCCTTGTAGCCGACATAAGAGAATGTCAGTTGTTTAGCTCCCGCAGGTATTTTTAGTGTGTAGTGCCCGTCGAAATCTGTCGATGTTCCGATAGTCTCTCCTGCGACTTTGACCGATGCGCCTATCAGTGGTTCGCCGGTCTCGTCTGTGACAGTACCCGTGACTGTCTGTTGGTTCTGTGCAAATGCCGAAACGGGTATTAAGAGTATTGCCAGAAAAAGTCCCAGCAGACGGCTCCTTAATTCGGTCGCACCAATTGCTTTGTCCATTGATTGTGTTTTATTGTTATTAATAATTTAAGGTAATTTCCGATGCAAATATAATATAGGAACCAATGGATAATGGCGCTTTTTCAGACAATTGATGCAACGGATTGGACAAATACACAAATATCCCGGTCGGTTACGGGATATTTGTCCTATTTAGAGCTTCCGGTGCTGTCGTCCGACTGATATTGGCTCGGCTTCACTCCGAATTGGGCCTGGAAACAGCGGGCGAAATATGACGGGGTCTTGAACCCTACCATATAGCATATCTCCGAAACGGTAAATCTCTGCTGGCTCAGAAGCACGGCGGCTTTCTGTAGTCTGACTCGGCGTATATAGTCGAGCGGTGAAATGCCCATATATTTTTTTATGAGGCGATAGAGCTGTTTGGGTGCGACTCCGCTTTTCTCGCATAGGAAATTCACATTCAGGTCGGGGTCTGAAATGTTTTCCTCTATTATCTTGGCTATTTTGGCGAGTGCTTTCTCGTTGGCGGTCTCTGCCTCGATCGGTTTTGACTCGGCTTCGGTTATGGCCTGTATGCGCACCTTCTCCTTTATCTCACTGCGGGTCTTGAGCAACTGCGTGATGCGGCCGAGCAGCGCCGCCGGTTCGAACGGCTTGCTCATGAACACATCGATGCCGAGCTTGATGCTCTCGTTCTCGGTGTTGTTGTCCGATTTCGCCGTAAGCATTATGATTGGTATTGACAGCAGGCGCGGGTTCTGCTTTAGCTGTCTCACCATCTCAAGTCCGCTCATTATAGGCATCATCTCGTCGGCTATGATAAGGTCGGGAATAAACGATGACGCTATCGCCAGTCCGGAGCGTCCGTTGTCGGCTGTCAGCGATGTATAGTCATCTTTGAGAATGTCGGAGATAAATTCCGCTATCTGTCCGTTGTCCTCTGCGATAAGTATCTTTGGCTTCCCGCCATTGTCAGTGGCGGTGACATCCTGACGGTTCTTGACCGATATCTTTTCGGTAGTCGGCAGCGTCACCACAAACGATGTGCCCTGGCCCTCCTTGCTGTAAAGGCTGATATTGCCGTTCATCAGTTCAAGGTATTTCTTTATCAGATAGAGACCCAGACCGGTGCCCTCCTTTACTTTGGAAGTGGACGGAGCGCGGAACATCCGCTGGAACACCAGCGGCTGGTCTATGTCTGAAATGCCGATTCCGTCGTCCGATACCACGATTTCCACATTGTCATCCTGTTTGCTTATGCCGCACGATATGGTGGAGCCTTCGTCGGAGTATTTGCATGCGTTGGAGAGCAGGTTGGTGATGACCGACTCGAATTTAACAGCATCCGCCTCGATGAATATCTGCCGGCTCGAAGTGTGGAATATGAAATTTTTCTGCGGATTGTTCTCCTTGAACACCTCGAACACACCTTTGCAGAAATCCACTACATCAAATATTGACAGTATCAGCAGATTTTCATCCGAGTCCTCCAGATGTTGCAGCTCCAGAGTGCGGTGTATCATGTTGTTGAGGCGGACAGCATTGTCATATACCGCCTCAAGGCTCTTTTTGCTATCAGGGTCTTTCGCCTTTTCTTTCAGCAGGCTGACCGGACCTATTATCATCGACAGCGGTGTCTTCAGGTCGTGCGAAATATTTGAGAGGAAAGTCAGTTTGCGCTCCACGTTGTCAAGCGTGGTCTGTCTCTCGCGTTCGTGTATGGCGCGCAGATTGCGTTTGCGCATATACCATACAATCCACGATATCACTGCTATGGCGATTATTATATAGGCTATGATGGCCCACAGCGACAGAGCGAATGGCGGCTTTACTGTCAGCGGGATGGCAACAGGAGCCAACGGCGACCCGATTGTCTTTACCAGCACATTGTATTTCCCCATCTTGAGGTCGGAAAATGAGATGGAATTTGAACCCTCTGCCATTACGACCCATCCGCCAAGAGTGTCGGCAGGCGATTCGGCGAGCTTGTACATATACCGTTGTACCGATTCGGGCGAATAATCGAGCGAGCTCACCAGAAGTGTTATGCTTCCTCCGTAGGGTATTGTCATGCCCCTGCCGCTCCCGCCCGGTTCCGACAGGTTGAAATATCCCTCGCCGCAGTCGTTGAGTATCATTCGTATTGTCCCGTAGCCGGTCGTTTTTTCTATTATATTCCTGTCCACTTCGACTATCTCGTCGATGCCGCCCAGATACACCTTGTTGCTTGCGCGGTCCTCATATACGGCTGTATACGATTTCTGAGGTATAGGCAGAAGGCTTCCCTTGGGGGTGTTTCCGTCAACACTCCATACATTGCTGAGGGTCGACACCCACATGCCGTCGCCCACCGGACCCATCGACAGTGGAGTCTCGTCACTGTTGGTCGGCGGGAATTTTATCGTTTTGAAATCATCGTTCTCTGTATTGAATATGATTACTCCCCCCTTGAACGCGCACCACACCTTTCCGCTCCGGTCTGTGTTTATATGCGTGGGATATCCCCCCGTAAGTTTATGGATGTCATAGGTGGATATACGTCCCGACGCCGGGTTGAGACGTGTCAGTATATTGTCCCTGAACAGTAATATCCAGATGTCGCCGTTACGGTCTTTGATTACATCGTTGACGAGGTCATTGGTAAGTTTCAGCGGCTCGGTCTCTGTATTTATCGACTTGTCCGACACGATTATGCTGTCGCCGGTGTTGAATTTCGATTTCTCGACATAGTGAAGCCCGTTGAGGAAGCTGCCTATCCAGAAGTGGTCTCCATCCTCGACCATCGCATACACCCAGTTGGAATTATGCTCCCCGTTTTCATCCACGATATGAAACACATCAAATGTACCGTCGTCAGGGGCAAACCTGTTGATGCCCGCGTCGGTGGTAAACCACAAGTTGTGGGCCATATCCTCGTGGATGGCGCGCACGCGGTTGTGTGACAGCGATTTCGGCTCGTCGGTATGCCGGTACCAGTCCGGTGTGGCGTTTGCCGACAGCCTTATCACGCCGTTTGTCCCGCCGAACCATAGATTTCCCTTTGAGTCCCTGTAGATTGAGTGTATCTCATTGCCCTCTCCGGAGCGTGCCAGAGTGCTGAGCTTCAGTGTACGTATTGAATTGGAGTTCGATGCAATGGAGAAACCGCGTTCATGCCCCGCCCATATATTGTGCATGTTGTCGGCAAACATACACCATATCTCGTTGTCGGCCAGGCTGAGCTCCTGCCGTGAGTCGTGGCGGAAATGCTTGATGCTGTCGCCCGACATATCGAAGACTCCGTTGTCGGTCCCTATGAGTATATGGCCGGAGGCATCCTTCGACAGGCTTTTGACATTGTTTTTTCCCACTGACGTGACTCTCTCCCACCGCTCGTTGGCAGGAGTGTAGCGCAGAAGAATACCTTCACCCCCTATGTAGATGCTCTCCCTGTCATCCGCTTCAAGCATGCAGTTGACAAATAGAGAGTTGCAGGCTCCGCCGGTATCGGTCTTTATCTTTACGGGGACGAACATACCCGCATTTGAATCCCATCTGGCCAGTCCGTTATAGGTGCCGGCATACAGAATGCCGCGGCTGTCGCGCAGTATCGAATATACCGATTTATGCGG
Source organism: uncultured Muribaculaceae bacterium (assembly GCA_947174635.1). Lineage (GTDB taxonomy): Bacteria > Bacteroidota > Bacteroidia > Bacteroidales > Muribaculaceae > JAGBWK01. The sequence goes on along the minus strand of CAMWJS010000013.1, from coordinate 905 downwards.
AAGTCCCCGCGAGTAATCCTCCGGGCTGCCTCCACGTAAATCAAGCCGGAATATACCGTTGAGGCTACCGATCCACAGATAATCGTCCACGGCATAGAGCACCCTTATTTCTCTCGGAGCATCCGTGATGCCGCCGCTCACCAGCCCTGTCGCATAGTCATATACCATAAGCCCGTTGTTGCAGCCGATATAAAGCCGGTCGTTATTCTCGACGATGGAATATACCTGCGTGCCATACAGTTCGGTCTCGCCGACAGGATGCGACGTCACACCGTCGTAGAAATAGAGGCCATTGTTTGTGCCGAGCCATACTATATCACGGCTGTCCTTGAAGATGCAGAAAACAGCGGTTTTGTTGCCGTCGACATTGACATTTTTCCACGACAGTTCAGGCTCGGGCAGTTGCGCCGCGCCATGTGCCTGCATCGGTAAGAGTAAAACGGAAAGCACATACAGCAGCGCTCCGGCGATATTTCTTGAAACAACATTTGTTATCATGGTGTGACAGATTTAAGATAGTAGGTAACTGTTCAAAATAATGAGAATGGTTGGTATAAAATAATTTTAAACAGTTACTTATCTGCAAATATATCAAAATTAAATGAAGCCACACAATATTTAAAAGCCGGTTTGCAGTAACATTTCGGACAATAATTGCAACATTTCGGCCTTTCATATTAAAAAACAAAGGCTTCCCGTCCCCGATTACGTGCGAAAAGCCTGTGTTATGGTTATTGGTAATTTACAGAAATTGCACCTTCTTTCACAAAACGAGGCCGTCATATCACCTCAATCGGCAATATGACGGCCTTGTATCAGTCTCTTTGATGGTGTCTCAGAGAGTATTTGGACTTAGAGCCGGTTCGACAATAAATGTTAAACGCAGAGCGGTCAATCGTCGAGCG
>CAMWJS010000012.1 GCA_947174635.1 uncultured Muribaculaceae bacterium | reverse complement strand
TATCAGCGACAGGATGGGGGGTGTTGGGGCGGGTTATTTTTTTGTGAGGGTGGTGTGCATTGAGGTGGCGGCTGCGCGGCCGTCGCCCATTGCGAGGATTACGGTGGCTCCTCCGCGGACTATGTCGCCTCCGGCGTAGGTGGCGGGGAGGGTGGTGAGGAGGGTGTCGTCGACTACGAGTGTGCCGCGGCGGGTTACGTCGAGTCCGTCGAAGGCTTCGGGGATGAGGGGGTTGGGCGATACGCCTACGCTGACTACCACGACGTCGACGTCGATGTCGACGATGTCGCCTGGTACGGGCACGGGTGAGCGGCGGCCTGAGGCGTCGGGCTCTCCGAGCTGCATCCGCTGCAGGCGCATGGTGCGGACGTGTCCCTTGTCGTCGCCGATGTATTCGACGGGGTTGTGGAGTGTGAGGAATTCGATGCCTTCTTCTTTGGCGTGTTTGATTTCCTCGAGGCGTGCGGGCATTTCTTCTTCGCTGCGGCGGTAGACGATGATGGCGCGTGAGGCTCCCATGCGGCGTGCGGTGCGTACGGAGTCCATTGCGGTGTTGCCTCCGCCGATGATGGCTACTGTGGCGCCTTTTGGTGCGGGGGTTGCGGAGTCGGAGCGTCCGGCACCCATGAGGTTGATGCGGGTGAGGTATTCGTTGGATGAGAGGATGTTGATGAGGTTTTCGCCGGGTATGCCCATGAAGCGGGGGAGTCCGGCTCCGGAGGCGATGAATATGCCGTTGTAGCCGAGGTCGAGGAGGTCATTATAGGATAGAGTTTTTCCTATGATGCAGTTTTTTACGAATCTGACGCCCATGCGTGCGAGGGCATCGATCTCGACGTCGACGACAGCGTTGGGGAGTCGGAATTCGGGGATGCCGTATTTGAGTACGCCTCCGATCTGGTGTAGGGCTTCGTAGACTGTGACGTCGTAGCCGAGTTTAATCATGTCGCCGGCGAATGAGAGTCCGGCGGGGCCTGAGCCTACGACTGCGACGCGCATGCCGTTGGCGGGGAGGCGGGGGGGGAGAGCGTCGGAGCCGGAGAGGCGCTGAGTGTCGGCGGCGAAGCGTTCGAGGTAGCCGATGGCTACGGCGGGTTTCTTCATCTTGAGGTAGATGCAGCGCGATTCGCACTGGCGTTCCTGGGGGCATACGCGTCCGCAGACGGCGGGAAGTGCGGATGTCTCTTTGAGGACGAGGGCGGCTTCGCGGAAGTTGCGTCGCTGTATGTTTTTGATGAATCCGGGTATGTTGATGCCTACGGGGCAGCCTGTGATGCACTGTGGGTCGGGGCAGTCGAGGCAGCGGGTGGCTTCGGTGACGGCCTGCGCTTCGTCGAGACCCTGATTGACTTCGTCGTTGCATGTGATGCGGTAGGCGGGGTCGAGTTCGGGCATTTTGGCGCGTGGTATGGCGGTGCGCTCTTTTGCGGACATTGCGTCGCGGAGTTGCTGACGCCACTGGGCGTCGCGGCTATTTGTTGAGTTCATAATTTCGTGGTTGGTGTTTTTTAGCTATTGTAGCTATTATAGCTATTATAGGGCTAATAGGCCTAATGGGGCCAATGGGGCCAATGGGGGGATGTCGGTGTTATCAGTTGTAGGAGCGGAGGCGCATTATCATTTCGTCGAAGTCGACTTTGTGGGCGTCGAATTCGGGGCCGTCGACGCATACGAATTTCATCGTGCCGTCGATGGTGACGCGACATGCTCCGCACATGCCTGTGCCGTCGACCATTATGGTGTTGAGGGAGGCTACTGTGGGGATGTCGTATTTTTTTGTGAGGAGGGATACGAATTTCATCATTATGGCGGGGCCGATGGTGACGACGAGGTCGACGTGTTCACGCTGTATGACAGACTCGACGCCGTCGGTGACGAGGCCTTTGTGTCCGTCGGAGCCGTCGTCGGTCATGATGATGACTTCGTCGGAGTATTCGGCGACCTGGTCGCGGAGTATGATGAGGTCGCGTGTGCGTGCTGCGAGCACGGAAATGACTTTGTTGCCGGCGAGTTTCAATGCTTTTATTATAGGGAGGAGCGGGGCTACGCCTACGCCCCCGCCACAGCATACGACGGTGCCGAAGTTCTCGATGTGTGTGGCGCGTCCGAGGGGGCCGACGACGTGGTGGAGGGAGTCGCCTTCGCTGAGTGCGCATATTTTGCGTGTGGAGTCGCCGATGGCCTGGATGACGAGTGTGATTGTCCCGGCCTGCGGGTCGGAGTCGGCGATGGTGAGTGGAATGCGTTCGCCTTTCTCGTCGGCGATGACAATTACGAAGTGTCCCGGCCTGCGTGAGCGTGCTATCATCGGGGCTTCGACGACAAGCTTGACTACGTTTTCCGAGAAATGCTGTTTATGGATAATTCGGTTCATAAGAAACTGTTCAAATTAACTGATACAATCTGATTGATGGCAAAGGTAAGAAAAATGCGATAAAAAAACAGATGATGTAACATTTTGACGCAAAAAAAATAATAAAAATTAATATCTTTGCATTGAATAAGATTTATCGCAAACAATAAAAAACAAAATAAAATCCATGAAAAGAATATTAAGTGCGATTATGCTTGCGTCGGCCGGACTTTGTGTATATGCCGACGATGTTGTCGAGGAGAAGAATGATTCGACCGGCGGTTTTGTATTCACTGATGTGAAAGTGCTGAAGACGACGCCTGTCAAGGATCAGAACAAGAGCGGAACATGCTGGTGCTTTGCGGGGACTTCGTTTTTTGAGGATGAAATCATGCGCAAGGGTGGCAAGGAGCTTGACCTGTCGGAGATGTACACCGTGCGCCAATGCTATCTTGACAAGGCGGAAAACTATGTGAGGATGAACGGTGCGACGAATTTTGCCGCTGGCGGTTCGGTGCTTGACGTGCCATACGTGTGGAAGCGTTACGGCGCGGTGCCCGAGAGTGTGTATTCGGGTCTTGAATATGGAGAGGAGAAGCATGTGCACGGCGAGCTTGACGCGGTGCTGAAGGCTTATCTCGACGCTGTAAGGCGAAATCCGAACAAGCGGATATCGACTGCATGGCGCAAGGGCTATGAGGCTATACTCGACGCTTATCTTGGCAAGGTGCCCGAGACATTTACCGTGGACGGTGTCAGCTATACTCCCGAAAGCTATGCGAAGAGCCTCGGTCTCGACACTGACGAGTATGCGGCAATCACATCGTTCACGCATCATCCGTATTATGAGCCGTTTGTGCTTGAAGTCGCCGACAACTGGCTGTGGGGACAGTATTATAATGTTCCGATGGAGGAGATGAAAGAAATCGTTGACAATGCTATAGAAAACGGCTACAGTGTTGTATGGGCTGCCGATGTGAGCGAGGGCGGTTTCAAATGGGTGAAGGGCTATGCCGTGATGCCTAAACCGACCGACAGTGCCGATCTTGACGGAACGGAGCTTGCCCGCTGGGTGAAGCTGTCGGACAAGGAGCGTGCCAGCAAGCAGTTTGAGATTGACGGTCCGTGTGACGAGATAGTGGTGACTCAGGAGTCGCGACAGGAGATGTTTGACCGCCAGGAGACGACCGATGACCACGGTATGGAAATAGTGGGAATAGCCACCGACCAGAAGGGTAACCGCTATTACAAGGTGAAAAACTCCTGGGACACCAATCAGGTGTATGACGGGTTTTTCTATGTGTCGGAGCCTTATTTCCTTGCCAAGACTGTGGATGTCTATGTCAATAAGGCGGCGATACCCAAAGGCATCAGAAAGAAACTCGGTATCTGAGATATTCAGGCAATAGATACGAGCACAACTGGCTATGGACAATCTGGCCGATAAGATAAGGATGGCAGTCGCAAGGAGGATGCATTTTGCGGCTGCCGCCGTGTTGTCGGCTGCGTTTTGTTCGTGCGACAGGATTCCGGAAACGGAGGGGGCTTTATATTCCTGCGATGATTATACGGTGTATCCCGACAGCTTTGTGTCGGCATCGCTGACAGTGGCGGTGAGAGGGGACAGTGTGATAACGAGAGATGAAGCGGGAGTGAGAGTCGGGCAGAAGGAAAAGGAAGCCCGCGCAGGGCTTTTGATGGATGGAAGCGATGCGCTGATTGCGGCACTGTTCAACCGCGAGGCGAACCATGCGGGTTATAGCTATGACCGGTTTACGGCATACGAGATTTATATAAGCGACGGTCTGGCAAATCCGGATAGTGCGGCCGCAGCCGTCGACAGCCGTATTGCGGGGGGAGAGGTGGCCGAGCTCACCGAGGGTGTGTACAGGTGGCCGGTGGCAATGTCGGACGCGACCTGGGGGATTGCGGCGGCGACTGTTTCGTCGATGACCGATGACGAAGATGGGGAACGAAAACGGGCTCTGGCATTGAAAAAACTTATCGACAGAGATATACGCTATGTGTATGACCGGAATGAAGGTCTGTTTGCCGGGGTGCCTGCGGAGATGGATGCAAGGCAGCTGCCAGGCTGGGCCGATGCGGGAGATGCGGCCGTAATGATGACGCTTGAAGGAAATATAGGCAGACTGTGCGGGATGCGGTATGTCAATGAGGTGTTTCCGGAAAGTTATGAAGATGGATTTGTGGATGGTTTTTCGGAAAATATATCAAAAAGGTTCTGGATACCCAATCTCGGGATGCTGAGCCAGACGCTGTATGAGCGGCCTTATCCGATATCGGTGACGGCGTCGGACAATCTCGTGCAGGGGCTGGCGGTGGCGACCGGATGTTCGGGCGAAGCGATGTCTGTCAGGATTGTGTCGAACACGCCCGTGACGACGTCGGGGGTGCCCGTGACTTATCCCGAGCAGGGGATTTCAGGCGACAGCCGGCGGGAGTCGCTGACGGCAGCGCTATGGGCGATAGCGTCGGCGCGTGTCGGCAACGGCAAGTCGTGGGCGCTGAGCTATGGCAGCCTTGTGGCCATGAGCGTGACGGACGACTATGCGCTGCGCCTGTTGAAGGGTGTGACTCTGCGCACATTGTTCGGTCTGGATCCGGCGGCCGACGGGCTGAAGATACAGCCCTACGTGCAAGAGGCGCTCGGCGACTATCACCGTATAAGCGGACTCAGATACCGTGGCAGCGAGCTGACTGTAACGGTAAGGGGGCGTGGCGATGTGATATCGACATTCGCGATTGACGGGGAAGTCAGAAACGAAGCCATTGTGCCGAGGGATATCAGTGGCACGCATGAGATAGAGGTGGTGCTTGCGGGGAGTGGCAGCGACAACGGAGAGATAAATGTGGCCCGGCAGAAGCAGATGCCGCGCGCGCCGAAGGTCGCGGTGGAAGGTGGACGTAAATTTTCCATAGAGTCGGACGAGGCCGGGCAATACATAGTTTATCTGAACGGTTCGATAAGCGAGATAACGGGAAGCACGGGCTATGAACTGTATAATGCGGCTCCGGTGACTGCGGTCTGCTTCGAGGCTGATGTGTCGAATGTGGTTACCGGCTACGCGTCGAAGAGTTATCTTTATATTCCGCCTAAAGACAGTGTGTCGCTGCGGTGTGACGCGGTGGCTCAGAGAGGCGGGCGTGTGCTTGCAAAGAAGGAGCTGGCATCGAAATATGTAGAGTCGACCCGGTACAAGAACGCGAGAATGGAATTTGAATATGAATCGGCTGCGGGGGGTGACTATTATGTGAGGCTGCGTTATCTCGACGGGCTCGGAATAGTCAATAAAAACCGGCAGTATGCGCTGCGGCTGCTTAAAGTCAACGGGGATATGGCCGGAATAATGGTGCTGCCGCAACGTGGGCCCGAGATGTGGAGTCCGGCCGAGGACTGGGCGTCGATGGCCGGTACCACACAACCGATAGCGGTGACGCTTACAGGCGGCCGCAACGAGATAGTTATAGAATATTTTACGCCGGAGGGTGTTGCCGGATTTGACCATGACGGCAATACCGTGATACCGGTGGCTCTGGAACTTATAAAAAGATGAAGAGGATAGGGATACTTTCGGATACGCATTCGTGCTGGGACTCGAGATATGAGACGCACTTCAAGGATTGCGACGAGATATGGCATGCCGGCGATATCGGCGATATGAGCATAGTGAGACGGTTGCAGGAGATAGCGCCTGTGGTGCGTGCGGTGTCGGGTAATATCGATGGCGGAGAGGTGCGCAGGGCGTGCCGGGAGGTAGAGGTGTTTGAGGTGGAATGTGTCAGGGTGCATCTGCGTCACATAGGGGGGTATCCCGGGAAATATGCCCCCGGGGTGGAGCAGTCGCTTATATACGGCAAGTGCGGGCTTATGGTGTGCGGGCATTCGCATATACTCAAGGTGATGTATGACAGCCGTCTGGGGTTGTTGCATATCAATCCGGGGGCTGCCGGCACTCATGGCTGGCAGCAGGTGCGTACGCTTGTCAAGCTGACGATAGACGGCGGAGAGATGCGAGACCTTGAGGTGATTGAACTTGGGAAAAAGAAGATATGATGCAAGTAGGGATGTGGCGCAAATACAATTTTATAAAAAATATGTAAAAAAGATGCAGAAAAATGATTGAAAATTTGGAGATGTCGTGGAATGGTTGTACATTTGTATTCGAAATCTATTGAACGTATTTTTCAAAGGATACGAAAACTTGTAGATATGCCGCTGTGAAGCGTTGTTGATGCAGGCGATAGATGATGAAAAGGAAATGTAAGTATGATATAATCTTAGTTTGATGTTGCAAACAACATTTAAATCACAAATCCTGCCTTTTGGCTTTAATCCGATTTTCCTTGTGAAAGGAGTTTTCGGATTTTTTTTGTGCTTTTTTGGATGATGGGGGGAAGGTTGATAAGGTCGATAAGGACCTTAAGGTCGTTAAGGTCGTTAGGGTCGATAAGGATTTTTTTGGTAGGGCCAATGGGGCCAATGGGGCTACTAATTGGGGCTTTTAAATTGGAATTTCTTTGGATTTAGAGGGTGGATAGGATTTTGTCGAAGTCCTGGCAGGAGATGTGGCGTACGTTGATGCCGCGGAATTTGGAGATGGCGCGGTCGGTGGCGGCTATGCATTCGGGTCGCCAGCGGCGAGAGGAGGTCTCGGCAAGCGAGAACATGGACATGGCGAAGCTGCGGGCGGCGTCGATGCGCAGTTCGGCTTCGGCATCGGTGACGATGAGGTAGGCGAAGTCGTTGACTTCGAAGAAGTCGGGGTCGGACATTCCGGCGCATATTTCCATGCTTGCCTGTAGCTTTTCTCGGAAGTGGTAGCGTTTGACCTGACGGTTGATTGTGTCGGTGTCGATGTCCTTTGAGTACATGAGATATTTGACCCAGCTTTTGAGCTCGACGAAACAGAATGTATTGCCGGAGTGTGATATTGTTATGGCGTCGACCGATGGTGGCATGTGGATTATGCCGTTTTTCTTGCAGTGGATTTCCTTTATCCTGTCGAAATTGATTACGGGAGTTGTGGCCGGGAGTGCGCAACAGTCGGCGGTCTGGCACAGTGAGTGCAGCCGGCATAGCGGGCCGACAAGCGTGCGGTATTGCGTGCGCAGTTTTTTGAAGAGATCGCGGGTAGTCATGGGGGTTGGGGGTATTCCGCTTACGCGTCATCACGGGGCTATGATAGCTTTTTGGGGTGGGGTTTTATGGCTGTTTTAGCTATTTTTGCTGCTATAGCTGCTATAGCTGTTTTAGCTGATTTGGTTATTGGGGGGGGATTTTTGTAGGTTGTGGGTTGGTCGGGTGGGGCGTTAGTCGGAGAGGTCCATTATTTCGTTGAGGGGTGCGGCGAGTTTGATGAATATGCGGTTGAGGTCGTCGTTGACGCACTGTGTCAGCGATGTGGTGCCGTTCATTTCGGTAAGGTAATAGTCGACAAACTGTTCGGCATGCAGCTTTACGGCGAAGTGGCGTATGCCCTGGATGAAATAGGGGGAGTGGGTGGAGACTATGACCGGAATGCCCTGTGAGGCGAGAGTGACGAAGAAGCGTGCAAGCCTGATTTGCCATGACGGGTGCAGGTGGTTTTCTGGTTCGTCCCAGATGAGCGGACGGTCGGGAGTGACTATCTTGTTGTCGAGAAGTATCTGAAGGAGGCCGAGGCTTTTGACTCCTGAAGCGACATTGAGGGGGACTATGTCGTTGGCGCCCTGGCGGAACATTATGGCATGTCGCTCGGGGTCGTAGAAAAATTCGCCGCCGGCAATCTGAGCCAGAGAGGATGAGAGTCCGGCCACACGCGAAGAGCGGATGTCGTAGGTGTAGCGCAGTGATTCGATTTTTTCAACTATGTCGGCGACATGGGCAGGAAGCATCAGGGAGGCAAGGGTGTTGCCGTCGTCGAAGAAGCGGGTGCCGGATACTTTTCCAAGAATATCGATGAGGTGGAGGTAGAGTGGCGACTCGATGTAGGTGGCGTCGCGCAACGATGTTTTCCCCTCGCAGGCTGATACGGATACGTTGCCGCGGTCGATGCTGTAAGAGAGCGACATGCCTGATGCCTCGTCGGAAAAGCTGACCGCAGATGATGTAGCTCCACCGGGCGATATGTTGCCCAAGAACTCGCTGCGCAGCAGTCGGTCGAGGGCGGCGGTGACATCGGTGGCGGCGTCGGCAGGCCGGTCGATGCATGCGGCGAGCGCGTCAATCTCGGAGGCGACGGTGTCCAATACGGCAGGGTCGGTGACGGCTGCGAGGATGGGGGCAAAATATTGCCTTACGGCAGCGGCGGACGGGAGTGATGATATGTCGCTGATGAACTGAGAGCGGGAGGCCGGAAGGCAATCGTCAAGGGCGCGTCCGCACTCGGTGAGGCGCAGTCTGAACAGGCGGCTGAACACTGGGTCGGCCAGGTCGGCGACGGCTTTTTCGCGCGAGGCGGATGTGTTGCCGCGCATGCTTGCTATGGCTTTAAGTGTGGCAAACAGGATTTTGCCTATGGTGCTTTTTCCGGTGCCGTTTTCTCCGGCTATGACAGCGAGGCCGTTTACCGCGATTTGAGCGTGGCCTACGATGTTGATATTGCTGATGTCGAGTTTCATTGCGGGGTAAGATATACTGTTACTTACAAATATAATATAATGAGTGGATAATGTCAACATCGGAGAGACACTATTGATGTCAAAAGAGATAAATTGACGAGAAAAAGCGATAAAAATCAAATAATGTTGAAAAAATGGAATAAAAAAGTTGTCAATTAAAAACAAATAGTTAACTTTGCAACATCAAAAGCCAACAATTGATAAAATAATGACTCGATTTAGCTCATATTATTCATATTTTTATTTTTATTTTGACAAAAGATAAAAAGAGGGATTTTATGGCGTATAGCTTAATTGAACGTTTAGATGATTAACAAAAATATAAAATCCCGTTGTAACAAGCGGGATTTTTTTATTGACAATATTTTATGAAGCGTAGAGTTACAATACAGGGAGTGGCGGGATGCTACCACGATGCGGCGGCAAGGTGCTATTTCGGGGGAGAGGAGATAGAAACGGTGCCGTGCGACACGTTCAACGAAATGTTTGACGTGCTTGCGTCGGACGCCTCGATGTATGGCATACTTGCGATAGAGAACACCATAGCCGGCTCGCTTCTACAGAACCATGAGCTTCTGCGCCAGAGCAATCTGCGCATTATCGGCGAGCAGAAGATGAGGATATCGCATGTGCTTGCCGCGCTTCCAGGGCAGAGCATCGACGAGCTGACCGAGGTAAACTCCCACCCGATAGCGCTGATGCAGTGCGAGAATTTCCTGCGCCGGCATCCCAACCTGAAGATGATAGAAAAATTTGACACGGCAGGGTCGGCACGCGAGATAGCGCAGGAGAAGCTGACGGGACATGCGGCCGTGTGCGGCGAATATGCCGCCGAGCTCTATGGCCTGAACATACTTGAACGGAGCATCGAGACCAACAAACGCAACTTCACGCGCTTCCTGATACTTGCCGATCCGTTGCAGGCCGACGAGGCATCGAGCCGCAATCCGGTGGACAAGGCGTCGATAGTGTTCACGCTTCCGCACACCAACGGTGCGCTGTCGAAGGTGCTGACCATATTTTCGTTCTACGACATGAACCTGTCGAAGATACAGTCGTTGCCTATACTGGGGCGCGAATGGGAATACCGCTTCTATGTGGACCTGACATTTGACAATTACACCCGCTACCGCCAGGCCATCGACGCAGCCCGCCCGCTGATGAACGATTTCAAGATACTCGGCGAATACGCTCATTGTGACACAAACATCTGAAACAAAACGATATGAACACAATCAACATACGACCGGCATCGCGAGTGGATGCCATCGAGGAATATTACTTCTCACGCAAACTCAAAGAGGTGGCGGCGCTAAACGCTGCCGGCGCCGACATCATATCGCTCGGCATCGGTGGCCCCGACCGTGCGCCGCATGCAGATGTGACAGCGACATTGTCGCGCGAGGCTGAGGTGGCCGGAAACCATTCCTACCAGCCGTACACCGGACTGCCCGAGCTGCGCAAAGGCTATGCCGGATGGTATGAGAAATACTATGGCGTGAAGCTCAATCCCGACACCGAGATATTGCCGCTCATAGGTTCGAAAGAGGGGGTGATGCATGTGTCGCTCGCGTTCCTCAATCCGGGCGACGGGGTGCTTGTGCCAAATCCGGGCTATCCGACATATTCGTCGGTGAGCAAGCTCGTGGGCGCACGTATCATAAGCTATGAACTTGACGAAAACAACGGATGGCAGCCCGATTTCGACGCTCTGGAGAAGGCTGACCTGAGCGGGGTGAAACTGATGTGGGTCAATTATCCGAACATGCCTACCGGGGCACGTGCGTCGACGGCGCTTTACGAACGTCTCGTTGATTTCGGCCGACGTCATAATATTGTGATTGTCAACGACAATCCGTACAGTTTTATCCTCAACGACAATCCGCAGTCGATGCTTTCCATTCCGGGTGCGAAGGATGTGGTGATAGAGATGAACTCGCTGAGCAAGAGCCACAACATGGCCGGCTGGCGACTCGGTATGGCAGCTTCCAACCCTACATTCATAAACTGGGTGCTGAAGGTGAAATCGAATATCGACTCGGGCCAGTTCAAGCCTGTGATGCTTGCCGCTGTAAAGGCATTGAGCTTAGGCGATGAATGGTATGCCGATGTCAACAAGGTATATGCCGAACGCCGTAAGGTGGCCGAGCAGATAATGGAGGCATTGGGGTGCACGTATGATGCGTCGCAGCAGGGATTGTTCCTCTGGGGTAAGGTTCCGGCAGATGTGGAGTCGGGCGAGGCATTGGCCGACCGCGTGCTTGCCGAGGCAAGGGTGTTTATCACGCCGGGATTTATTTTCGGTTCGAAGGGAGACCGCTGCGTGCGGGTGTCGTTGTGCACGCCGGCAGAACGTATGACGGAAGCGCTGGAGCGGATAAAAAATATGAATATTAGATAAAACGATATAACTATGACAGATTTACAACCGATAACATTTGAGGGCGTCGATGCCGGCGCACCGATGATTATAGCCGGCCCGTGCTCGGCCGAGACACGCGAGCAGGTGCTTGAGACAGCCCGTCAGCTCGCTGCTAACGGCGTAAAAATATTCCGTGCGGGGATATGGAAGCCGCGTACGAAGCCCGGAGGATTTGAAGGCGTCGGAGCCGAGGGTCTCGAATGGCTCAAAGAGGTAAAGGAGCAGACAGGCATGTACACTTCGACCGAGGTGGCTACGCGCCAGCATGTGGAGGCAGCCCTCGCCGCCGGAGTGGATATGCTCTGGATCGGCGCGCGCACGTCGGCCAATCCGTTCGCCATGCAGGAGATAGCCGATGCACTGGCCGATGCTGGTGCCGATTTGCCCGTACTTGTAAAGAACCCGGTCAATCCCGACCTTGAGCTTTGGATCGGCGCGATGGAGCGTATCTACAACGCAGGCATACGCCGCATCGGGGCTATACACCGCGGCTTCAGCGCTTACGGCAAGCATCTCTACCGCAACCTGCCGCAGTGGCACATACCTATCGAACTGCGCCGCCGTCTGCCCAACATTCCCATCATATGCGACCCGTCGCATATCGGCGGAAAACGTGAGCTCGTGGCTCCGCTGTCGCAGCAGGCGCTCGACATGGGTTTCGACGGACTGATAATCGAGAGCCACTGCGAGCCTGACTGCGCATGGAGCGACAAGGCCCAGCAGGTAAGTCCCGATGTGCTCAATTTCATACTCAACACGCTCGTGATACGCGATGCCAAATCGTCGACCGAGAGCCTGACATTGCTCCGCCAGCAGATCGACCAGATTGACAACGAGATACTCGAAAGCCTGAACAAGCGTATGCGCGTGTCGCGCGAGATAGGCCAGTACAAGAAGGAGCACCGCATTCCCGTGCTTCAGGCCGGTCGCTATGACTCGATAATGAAATCACGTGTGAAACTGGCTACGGAGATGGGCATGTCGGCTGAATTCATGACAGCGGTCCTCTCGGCCATACATGAGGAGTCGGTGCGTCAGCAGATTGATATTTTTAACCGTCGATAAATAGCTGCCAGCGATGAAGATACTGATATTGGGAGCCGGAAAGATGGGCTCGTTTTTCTCAGATGTTCTGTCGCGCGACCATCAGGTGGCGATTTATGACGTCGATGCCGAGCGGCTGCGATTCACATTCAATGTGGAGCGATTCACCTCGCTTGAAGAAATCAAGGCTTTCGAGCCGGAGCTTGTAATCAATGCCGCCACTGTGAAGTATACGCTTCCGGCGTTTGAGGCTGTGATGCCGGTGCTCCCCAAGCGTGCGATACTGAGCGACATTGCGTCGGTAAAGACGGGCTTGCCGGAGTTCTACGCCGGTTGCGGACATCCGTTCGTGTCGACCCACCCGATGTTCGGCCCGACGTTTGCGTCGCTGAGCAATCTGGCCGACGAGAATGCCATCATCATAAGCGAGAGCGACCATCTGGGCAAGACATTCTTCCGCGACCTGTACAACTCGCTGCATCTGCATATCGAGGAGTACAGTTTCGAGGAGCATGACCTGACTATCGCTTACTCGCTGTCGATACCGTTTGCGTCGACGCTGGTGTTTGCGGGCGTGATGGAGCATCAGGATGCTCCGGGCACCACCTTCAAGCGCCACATGGCGATAGCGCGCGGACTGATGTCGGAGGACGATTACCTGCTGAGCGAAATCCTGTTCAACCCCAACACGCCGGCGCAGCTGTCGAAGATACAGGAAAAACTGTCGCAGTTGCAGCAAATCGTAGCCAACCGCGACTCGCAGGCAATGGCCCAATTCCTCCACGACACCCGCCAGCGTCTGAAATAAAAACATCCGAAGCCACGGGCTTTGTAAAATCAGAACATAATAAACCCCGCATACCAAAAGGTGTGCGGGGTTATTTTATTATCAGCGTCTTATCCCTGATTACTGGAGGGTGCCGGCGTTGGCTTTGTCAATCATAGTCTGGTTGGCTGTGATGTAGATTTCAACGCGGCGGTTTTGTGCACGGCCTTCAGCAGTGCTGTTGGATGCAATGTAGTCCTGCATGGGGAGAGCTTGAGCGTAAAGACGGTTGGCGGCAACACCCGAGTTGAGGAGGTAGGTGAGAACCGCGTCGGCACGTCCTGTGGCTACGCGCTGGTTGACAGCCATTGTACCGGTATTATCGGTGAAACCGTAAATCTGTACGTTGGTGTCGGGGTTGTTGATCAGAGACTGTGCGAAGCGTGACAGTTCGGTTTTTGCCGAAGAGCTGAGAGTGGTGCCGTTGGTGGGGAAGAGGATGCCGCCGTTGAAGGTCACCTTGATGGCACGCAGACCGTTCTGGTCGGTTGTCTCCTCGACAGTCGCCTTGTTGGCGAGTTCTTCTTCGAGCTGTTTCTGCTGCTTGTCCATCTTGTTGCCGATGAGGGCACCTGCGCCCGTGCCGACTGCGGCACCGATACCTGCACCGATTGCAGCGCCTTTACCGCCGCCTATTATACCGCCGAGAGCAGCGCCGAGACCGGCACCGCCGCCTCCGCCAATCAATGCACCTTTGCCGGTGTTGTTCATTGATGAACAGCCTACCTGTACGAGCATGCAGCCTGCGAGTGCGAGAGCTGCTGTCAATTTTAAAATTTTCATTGTGTTAAAAATTTAGTAAATATGTGTAAATTTTTTGCAAAGTTATAAAACAATATTGTTAAAAGCTACATTTTATTCTTTTTTTGGAATAATCAATGTCTCTTTGCATTTACCCCTTTCGAGTTGAGGCAGCCGGAATAGGCTTGTATCTACTTAGATATACAATTTTTTTTGAAGTATGGTTTTGCGGGTTAATTAAAAATATCTAATTTTGGGATATAAAAGAGTCTGAAGCCGCCTTGTCAGTGGCTTCGGTATAGTAGGTTAACCAGATTATATAAAGTTCAGGATGGCACAGTCAATGTCAGGAAGCGAGCGCAGGGCGACGTTCCTATATCATATCGCAGCATTCGCGGTAATAGCGGTGTGGGGCACTTCGTTTGTATCAACCAAAGTGCTCCTCGAAGCCGGGCTTCATGCTGTCGAGATATATATCTACCGCTTTTTGGTGGCTTATCTTATAGTGCTGGCAATCTGCCATAAGAAACTATGGTCGAATTCGGCGGTCGATGAGTTGCTGTTTGCCGTTTGCGGACTTTGTGGCGGGTCGATTTATTTCATCGCGGAGAACACGGCGCTCAATTATACGCTGACGTCTAATGTGTCGCTGCTGACAACGCTTTCGCCGTTGCTGACAACGCTGCTCATAGGCTCCATATACAAGAACGAACGGCCCGGTGCATGGGTATATGTCGGTTCGGCAGTAGCGATAACCGGAGTGGCCTGCATCATATTCAAGTCGGGATTTCATCTCAAGGTTATGCCGCTGGGCGATTTGCTGGCTCTGTCGGCTGCATTTTCGTGGGCGATCTACAGCATAGTGCTGCGTAAGGTCAATGCCAATTATACGGCGCTATTCATCACCCGCAAGACATTTTTCTACGGGCTGCTCACAGCATTGCCCTTTATGGCTTTCGAGCCGGAGATAGCGCCGCTGTCGGTGTTGGCTGAGCCTGTAGTGCTGTTGAATCTGCTGTTCCTCAGTCTGACGGCGTCGCTTCTTGCCTATGTGATATGGTCGCAGACGGTGAAGCGTCTCGGAGCGATCAAGGCCTCGAATTATCTCTATTTCCAGCCGGTCATGACGATGATAGTGTCGGCTATAATCCTGCCGGACGACCCGCTTACGCTGATGGGCTGCGTGGGCTGTCTGCTCATCATCGGCGGAGTGTGGTTCGGCGATTTTATGACGCGACGTAAGGTATAGGTCATTCCTCTTCAAGCAGAAATTCGGCTTCTGATTTCACCATGACTGCGAGAGCTTTGGTCAGAGGATTGCCCGCTGCGATTTCAGTATCGGCGATTTCAAGCGCTTTTCCCGGAGATATCGTGCTGCCGGTGAGCGGAAGAGCAAGCCGAAGCGCGGTGTAGCGCATCAGCGGCTCTCCGGAGGCAAGCAGACGGTCGATTATTGCCGGTGCGTCGGTACGCATCTTGAGCAGACGGTGGCATACCATGTCGGCTACTTCAGGGTCGGGGACTGCGGAGCAGAGCCGCATTGCGCCTTCTGCATCAAAATCGTCGGGCATCCATAGCATAGGCGCCAGGAGCATGCTCTCGCGGGTTGTGGTATTGGCCCAGAGAGCCTCGGCAAGTTCCGGGTCATGGCCG
This sequence comes from uncultured Muribaculaceae bacterium, assembly GCA_947174635.1. Lineage (GTDB taxonomy): Bacteria > Bacteroidota > Bacteroidia > Bacteroidales > Muribaculaceae > JAGBWK01. Next base: position 46,579 of record CAMWJS010000012.1, on the reverse strand, counting down.
TAGTCGCGCGCTATTTCGTTCAATTGGATGATATTCAGTCCGAAAATGATACGGTAGCAAGAACCGGCGCGACGCATCTGATCGGCAAGAAGGCCGTTGCGCATGGCGAAAAAGCGCCGTTTGAGAGTCTGCATTCTGTTAAACTGTGATGTCATCGTGTAGTGATTTTCTTGCAAAATTAGTAATTATTATATAATCGGACTAATCGCTATTGCCGAAAAATATATATCTTTGTATATTAAACGCAATGTGCCCGAGCATTACGTGCCCGAATGAGATTGCGCCGATGGGGCGCACGGGCGACGCACAATGCCGGCTAAAGGTACCTAATGTTTTGACAGGAAAAAGATTATGAGTGAAGATTTGATGAAGATATTGGACGATGACACTCCATTTCACAAGACGGGTGTCAGCGGCAACGACAACACTCCGGGTAAGGAGAAGGACCAATACGGCAAGACACCGCGACGCCGCAAGATGAACCGCATTGCCATCATAGCGATGTGGTCGGTGTTCGGCCTCATCACGGTGCTGTCGCTGGGATTTTTCATCCTTTCGTACAACAATGTCATAGGCGATATGCCTGATATCGACGATCTGAAGAATCCTATCGACCAGTATGCCACAGTGATTTATTCGGCCGACGGCGAGGAGATGGGCCGATACTACAACAGCAACAGCAACCGCATGTATGCCGACTATGAAGATATGGCGCCATGTCTTGTCGATGCATTGATTGCCACCGAGGATTCGCGTTTCACCGAGCATTCGGGCGTCGACGTCAGGGCTTTGCTGCGAGTGGCGTTCAAGACAGGAATGGCCGGCGACAAAAGTTCGGGCGGCGGTTCGACAATCACCCAGCAGCTTGCCAAACTGCTATATACCGACCGTCCGGCAAGAAATGCTGCGGCACGTGCACGCCAGAAACTCGATGAATGGGTCATGGCTGTGAAACTTGAGCGTTTTTACTCCAAAGAAGAGATAATCAAGCTTTATCTCAATCAGTTCGACTTCCTGTATAATGCCAAGGGAATACGTTCGGCGGCCAATATCTATTTCAGCAAGGAGGCAAAAGACCTTGAGCTGCATGAGGCGGCAGTGCTTGTGGGCATGCTGAAAAATCCGTCGCTCTATAATCCGATACTAAATCCGAAAAATTCGACATCGCGACGCAATACGGTATTTGAGCAGATGGTGAAAGCGAAAAAAATCACCCGTGAGCAAGCCGACTCGCTTAAACAGCTTCCGCTCGGGTTGAAATTCCACCGTATAGACCACCGTACCGGCATCGCGCCATATTTCCGCGAAGAGCTGCGCCGCATCATGACGGCCAAACGCCCGTTGCGCTCCAATTATGCGGCCTGGGAGCAGCAGAAATTTGTCGATGACTCCATTGCATGGCTGAATAATCCGCTTTTCGGCTGGATAGAGAAAAATCCGAAGCCCGACGGCTCGAAATACAACCTCTATACCGACGGACTGCGCATCTACACCACAATCGACTCCCGCATGCAGCAGTATGCCGAAGAAGCCGTCCACGACCACATGTCAGATCTGCAGCGCCGTTTCTTCAAGGAAAAGAAAGGCGTCAAAGGCGCCCCCTACACGACCAATCGTTCCGAATTGTCGCAGACTCAGCTTGACAATCTGATTGAGAAGGCAATGAGGGATACCGAGCGTATGCGCATACTCCGTCTCAACCATGCCACCAAAGAGCAGATTGAGAAGGAATTCAACACGCCGATACCGATGACGGTGTTCACCTACGACAACGACAAGGGCTACAAAGACACCATCATGTCGCCCCGCGACTCGGTGCTCTATCACAAACATATACTCCGCACCGGCTTCATGTCGATGGACCCCGTGTCGGGACATGTCAAGGCTTACGTCGGCGGTCCGAATTTCAACTTCTTCCAGTATGACATGGTGTCGACCGGACGCCGTCAGGTAGGGTCGACCATCAAGCCGTTCCTCTATGCGTATGCGATGGACGAAGGCTATACGCCATGCGACGAGTTCCTAAACGAGCAGCCCACAATCTATGACGAGGTGGGCCGTCCGTGGACACCCCGTAACTCCGGTTCGGCACATGTGGGCGAGATGGTGACGCTGCGATGGGCGCTGACAAACTCCAACAACTGGATTTCGGCGCGCCTGATGGCTGCACTCAAGCCCGCCACACTTGTAAGATACATGCACAATTTCGGCATAACGAACAAGATTGACCCGGTGCTCGCGCTCTGTCTCGGTCCGTGCGACGTGTCGGTGCGCGAGATGGTGGGTGCCTATTCGGCGTTTGCCAACAAAGGTCTGCACGTTGAGCCGATGTTCGTGACAGCGATAGCCGACTCCAACGGCAATGTCATCACGGAGTTCCATCCCAAGCAAAATCAGGTGCTTTCAGAGAAAGGATATTATAAGATATTGTCGATACTGCTCAATGTGGTAGACTCCGGTACGGGTAGCCGTCTGCGCCGCGCTCCCTACAATCTTACCGCGCAGATGGGCGGCAAGACCGGTACCACCAACTCCAACTCCGACGGTTGGTTCATGAGCTTTACCCCCGACCTCGTGTCGGGCGTCTGGGTAGGCGGTGACGAACGCTATATCCACTTCAACACTATGGCCAACGGACAGGGTGCGTCGATGGCATTGCCCATCTACGGCAAGTATATCCGCAAGGTATATGACGACCCCGAGCTACCCTACAGTCAGTCGAGCCGCTTCTCGTTTCCCGATATGGACCTCTGCGAACGCGAATACTATGGCGAATTTGACGAAGAGGAGAGCGCGGAAGAAAGCTTCGAAGGAGTATTCGATTAAAAATAACTGTCCCCTAAAAAAGAAGCGCATGCCGACGGCATGTGCTTTCTTTTTTAGGGGGGGAGATGGTGTTGCAGAACTCGATTTTAGCTGAGATGGTGTTGCAGAACTAAACTTTCCGCGGTTGATTATCGCCTTTGGCGCTTTGCCGTGTCAAAGAAACCGCCGCTACTACGCTTCTGTCAATCAGGGAGCATTTAGTAGTAGGAGGGTGTTGCAAAACTAAACTTTCCGCGGTTGAAAACCGCGGCTACTAAGCGCAGCATCCTGACAATCAGTAGCGTAGTAGCCGCGGTTTCTTTGACACGGCAAAGCGCCAAAGGCGATAATCAACCGCGGAAAGATAAGAATGAGTTCTGCAACACCCTCTAAATATGAATTACGAGACGACTCCTTCCGCTAAGTAAACAGCATTGTATCTAAAGCGCACATCAGAGAGCCGGAGGCTCGAGGACGTGATTAACCGGGGTTCGGAGACCGCGGAGCGGGCGCAGACCCCGGCTATAAAACCCACCCTCTTCAATAAGCCCGGGAAGGGCGGTTTGTGGTAGTAAACGAGATGGTAACCACACACCGCCCTTCCCGGGCTCAGTAGATGATTGCTTCCGGTTACCCCGGTCTGCGCCCGCTCCGCGGTCTCCGAACCGGGGTTAATAGTAAACCTTCAGGCCTCCGGCCTTCCTTTAATTAATGATATCCTTAAGTAAACAGCATTGGTACGCGATATATTGCGTGTGCGCTAAAATGCAGGTAATAAGCGTATTATGCTATCCGCGCGTGCACGCGATATATTGCGTCCCAATGCTGTTTACTTAAGGAAGAGGGAGTTCTGCAACACCCTCAAAGTTTAGTTCTGCAACACTGCTAAGGTAGCTATTTTAGCTAAAATAGCTACCTTAGCTGAAATAGCGGTTATTTCTTCTTGGGCGCCTTTTCTGTGGAGAAGGAGTAGGGGCGTGATGCCGGAGAGGTGCCGCGGATGGTGTCGGGCGTGTCGGTGAGGTTGAAGTCGATTACGGCGCCGTTGCGGAGTTCGTCGTAGGTGATGAAGTTGCGGTCGTCGAGATGTCCGTTGAGGTGCATCGACTTGATGTAGCGGTTGGCGGGGCTGCATTCAGGAGCGTTGATAGTGACGGTATTGCCGTTTTCAAGATTGAGTTTCATCTTCTTGAAATAGGGCGTGCCGAGGGCATATTGTCCGCTTACGGGATTGACCGGATAGAAGCCCATCGATGAGAATACATACCATGCCGATGTCTGCCCGTTGTCTTCGTCGCCGCAGTAGCCGTCGGGATTGGCCGAGTAGAGGCGGTCCATCACTTCGCGTATATGGTATTGCGCTTTCCAGGGTTGTCCCGAGTAGTCGTAGAGATATAGCATGTGTTGTATCGGCTGGTTGCCGTGGGCATAATTGCCCATGTTCATAATCTGCATTTCGCGGATTTCATGGATGACGATGCCGTAGTAGCTTGCATCGAACACCGGCGGCAGCACGAACACGGAGTCCATCATGGTGTTGAACCGGTCGTTGCCTCCCATAAGGTCGATGAGTCCCTGCGGGTCGTGGAACACCGACCAGGTGTAGTGCCAGGAGTTGCCTTCGGTGAAGGCGTCGCCCCATTTCAGCGGGTTGAAGGGCGACTGGAACGAACCGTCGTCGTTGCGTCCGCGCATCAGGTTGTGTTCCTTGTCAAACACGTTGGCATAGTTCATGGCGCGGTCGCCGTAGACGGCATATTCCTTGCGCGGACGTCCGAGAGCTTCACCCATCTTGTAGATGCACCAGTCGTCGTAGGCATATTCGAGGGTGCGGGCGGCGCTTTCGTTGATGCCGGAGTTGTAGGGCACATAGCCCAGGCGGTTGTAGAGGTCGTAGCCCAGACGTCCGGTAGAAGTGATTTCGGGGTGCACGTTGTTGGCGCCGTGGGTCACTGCTTCCCACAGCACTTCGGCGTCGTCAGGCGCGGTCAGACCTTTGAGATATGCGTCGGCCACGACCGATGCCGAGTTGTTGCCGATCATGCAGTCGCGGTGGCCGGGGCTTGACCATTCGGGCAGAAATCCGCTTTCGCGGTATACGTTGGCCCAGCCGGCCTGCATCTTTTCGCCGATTGAGGGGTACATGAGGTTGACAAGTGGGAAGAGCGAACGGAACGTATCCCAGAAACCGGTGCCGGTGAACATGTATCCGTCGTGCACTTTGCCGTCGTAGGGGCTGTAGTGCTTTATGTTGTTGTCGGCGTCATACTCGTAGAGCATGTGCGGGAAGAGCAGCGCGCGGTAGAGGCATGAGTAGAATGTGCGGATGTGGTCGACATCGTCGTCTTCGATTTCGATGCGTCCCAAAAGTTCGTTCCAGCGGTCGCGCCCTTCTGCCGCTACCGCTTCGATATCTTTGCCTTCGAGTTCATTGAGATTGAGAAGAGCCTGCTCGGGCGAGATGAATGAAGATGCGACGCGCGCGTTGACAGCCTCTCCGCGCCTGGTGCTGAAGCCTACGAGGCCGGCGGCATGTCCGGTGGTGATGCTCGTGCGGCTTTCGTCGAGGGTGTTGCTGTCGGCAACGGCGGTGTAGGTGAACGGCCTGTCGAATTCCACCACGAAGTAGTTGCGGAAATCCTCAGGGACGCCGCCGCTGTTTTTTGTGGTGTATCCGACGATACGGTTCTTGTCGGGCTGGATTTCTATGGATGACCCGTTGTCGAGGGCGTCGACCACGACGTATGCCTCGTCGGTTTCGGGGAATGTGAAGCGGAAAGAGGCCGCGCGGTCGGTGGGCGCGAGTTCGGCGGTCACGTCATAGTCGGCCAGATAGATGCTGTAATAGTAGGGTGTGGCGGTCTCGGCTTTGTGAGATACCCAGCTTGCGCGCTCGTTTTCGTCGACGGTCTTCTTGCCTGTCAGCGGCATTATGACAAACTGCCCGTAGTCGTTGATCCAGGGGCTCGGCTGGTGGGTCTGTTTGAAACCACGGAGCTTGTTGGCATTGTAGTTATAGGTCCAGCCATTGCCCATCTCGCCTGAGACGGGAGTCCAGAAATTCATGCCCCACGGACGCGCTATGGCGGGGTAGGTGTTGCCTGTCGACAGTTCGAATACGGAGTTTGTGCCGACGAGAATGCTCACGTTGTCAACCGGGGTCTTGGCCGTGACAGCGTGTGCGCCTGCCGCGCATGTCGCTGCGGCAAGCAGTGATAAGACTGTTTTCTTCATGTCGTGTTCTATGTTTGAACGTTATGTTATGGTCTGTCAGGGAGAGAGAGGAGGCGTGAGATGAGAGGGATGAGAGCTATCGGGCAGATAGCGCCTGTGTGCAGAAAAACGTCTATTTGCTTTCGTGATAATTGCCCTCGGTGTTGACTTTCCAGATATTCTCCTTCGAGTCGATGCCGTTGACGATATTGCCGACGGTCTCCATCGCTGTCAGCATTGAGTGGTCCATGTTGTTGTAGCGGTGCTGACCGTTGCGTCCGATGCAGTAGAGGTTGGGTATGGTGTCGAGAAATTCGCGCACCTTGTCGAGCTTGTAGTAACTGCCGTAGTAGGCCGGATATGCTTTCTTGACTTTGATGCGTACGGCATCCTTTACGCCGTCGGCTTTTATTATGCCGATGTGCTCCAGCTCGCGTATCGCCATGTCGATGAACTGCTGTTGCGGCATCTGCCAGAGCTCGTCGCCTTCGCTGCAGAAATATTCCAGCCCTATCCACACGGTGTTTTCATAATCCTTCACCATGTAGGGCGACCAGTTGTTGAACACCTGCAGGCGTCCGATTTTGACGTCGCGTTCCTGTATGTAGATCCATGTGTCGGGCACACGGCCGGCGTACGTGCGCAGTTTCGTCTCGTTGACAATCTGAAGCCGGTCGAGCAGCAGGCCCACGGTGATAAAATCGCGGTAGGGGAGTGTCGTGGCCACTTCCATCACCTCGTCGGGCACATCGATGCCTTTGAGCGCGGGCAGAAGCTCGGCGAGCGGCATGGTCGATATGAAGTAGTCGCAGGGAGTGGTGCTGACGGCGCCCGAGCTGTCGGTAGTCTCTACCGACACTACCTTGTTGTCCGGGCCGATGTTGACAGCCGTGACCTGATGTCCGGTGATGACGGCTTTCTTTCCGGCAAGGTTGTCTACGTCAGCTGCCACGCATTCCCACAATTGCCCCGGTCCATATTTGGGATAGATGAATTCTTCAATAAGCGAAGTCTCCACTTTCGACTTGTCGGAGCGGAAAGGCCGCGTAATCACCTCCTTGAGTATGCCTGACAGCGACAGCCCCTTCACTCTCTGAGAGCCCCAGTCAGCGCCGAGCCTTGATGGGTGAAGCCCCCACACTTTCTCCGTATAGTCCTCGAAAAACATGGAGTAAAGCGGCTTGCCGAAGCGGTTGATGTAGAAATTCTCGAGCGAATCCTCCTTGCGTTTGTGCAAAGTGGAGCTGAGATAACCGCATCCTGCCTTTATTGTGCGCCACAGACCCATATTGGCGAATGTGCGCCATTTGAGCGATATCGGATAGTCGAAAAACTTGCGCAGATAGAAGATGCGGCTCACGCGGTCGCGTGTGAGCATCACGCGGTCTTCGACATCGGGGTCAGGCCCCCCGGGAGCCAGGTCGCGCTCTTTGCCGAGAATGCGGTCGTCCATAGCCGGAGCGCCCTGCATCGGAGTGATGTCGCGCCACCATTGCATTATATGTTCATCCTTACTGAAAAAACGGTGGCCTCCGATGTCGATACGGTTTCCGTTATGGTTTACTGTCCTGGAAATACCGCCGATTTGTTCCGATTGTTCATAGACAACCGGAAGCACATGGCCTTCGCTGCGTTTCAATAACTCGTAGGCGGCGGTCAATCCTGCCGGACCGGCGCCTGCTATGACGGCAATCTTGTTCATTGCGTGTAATTTGGTTCTATTTACAAAGATAACAAAAAAATAGTGATAATGCAGTGTTTGCTGCTTTTTAGGAATCCCTGATGAATCGGAACGCGGCGCGACACAGGGTGAAATGTTAAAATTCACGCAATGCATATTTGTGTGAATGCGGTATTAATCAGCAGCTTATTGTTCGTGTTAACATAAATGCAATGTCGGGAGATGTCCTGTTAAAGTAAAAATAAAAAATGTTATCGAACATTATTTTCTGACCCAATGTTATAATTGCAAACCCTGAAATTTAACGAGGGAAACCCCACAAGATGTATAGTGTGTTTCATCCTCAACTAAATATTATGAGACAAATAATTTACACGAATTAAAATTTACAAAAATGAAAAAGAATCTACTTTTAGTCATGGCAGGTTTGGGTTGCTTCGGATTTGCAGCCAATAACGCCAACGCACAGGATGCAGTCGTAGTAGAGGAAGAAAGTGTGACATACGCCGTTCCCGACGATGCTGTCGATTGCAAAGACAACTACTATTCCACCTGGCACGACAATTGGTTCATTCAGCTCGGTGCCGGTGTAAACGTTCCCTTTGTAGAGTATGCAAAGCAGAACGGCGACCCCAAGCACCACTTCACCGCCACCTACAATCTCGGATTCGGCAAGTGGATGTCGCCCTACCTCGGATGGCGTATCTCGATGTACTACGGCTCAATCCACTGGGACAACGAAGTGTTCTCTAAAGCAAAAATGGCAAACGCCAACTTCGACCTTATGTGGGATATGTGCAACTCTATCGCAGGAGCAAACCCCAACCGTCCCGTATCGATTGTCCCATTCGTAGGTCTCGGCGGAACATTCACCTGGGACTTCAAGGCCGACAAATCGGTCATCTATAAAGAGGGCATGAAACTCAAACACAATGCGTGGACACTCCCCGTTTCTGCCGGTATCCAGGTTCGTTTCCGCCTCTGCGAATATGTCGACTTCTTCCTCGAAGGACGCGCATCATTCTACGGCGACAACTTCAACCTTGCAGCCTTCGGCGACCCTGTTGACGTCGACATCACTGCCATCGGCGGTTTCAATATCAACATCGGCGGCTCTGGCTTCAAGACCTACAACCCCTGCAAGGACCAGGCCTACATCAATTCGCTCAACGGCCAGATAAATGCTCTCCGCGGCGACCTCGCTGCCACATCTACAGCGCTTGCTGCAGCCGAATCGCAGCTGCCATGCCCCGAAACACAGGTGGTGGAATCGCAGACCATCGTCAACGGCCCGTTATTGACTACCGTACGCTTCAGCATCAACTCCGCAAAGGTATCGGAAGAGGAAATGGTCAACGTATACAACGTAGCCGAATACCTCAAATCAAATCCGACAGTCAATGTCATCATCTGCGGATATGCCGACAAGGATACCGGTACTTCGGGATACAACATGGACCTCTCTCAGCGCCGCGCTCAGGCCGTCTACGACTTGCTCACCAATACCTACGGCATCAGCAAAGACCGTCTCGCAATGCAGGCTGAAGGCAGCGACACTCAGGTCTACAAGTCAAACGACTGGAACCGTATCGTAATCTTCGTCCCCGCTGAATAAGAGTCAGAGATATAAGGATTTCACAATCAGATAAAGCAATCCCCCCGGAAGCTGTGACTTCCGGGGGGATTTGTCGTAATGTGGTGCGCTTTGACACGCAGTGTCTTATTTCACTGTGATTTTGTCGGCGCGGTTGCCTTTGACGCGGACATATACGCCGGGAGTGAGGGCGGAGCCGTCGATGCGCATGCCCTGCATGTTGTACCATACGGCAGGTGCGTCGGTTTCAGATGAGATTTCATCTATGCCTGATTGAGTCAATACGATGGTGGCGACGTTGCTCTGTGCCACTGCTCCGTGGTTGTAGACGGGCACTACGGTGTAGCTGAATTCATAGTCTCCGTCGGGATATTCCGAATTCAGGGGTGAGTCGGTGTAGACTACGCCGTCATGGAGCTCGGTGGTTACGGGTTCCCCGTTGCGGAATACGTAGTATCCCTCTATGGCGAGATCGGCAGGTTGTGACGGAGCCGCTTCGTAGGTCACATCGTCGACGAGGAGCGCGACAGTGTCATAGCAGTTGTGATGTATTGCGAAATACATGGCTCCTTCCGGGAGAGTGAACGAGAACTGAGTCCATGTTTCGGGTACTGTTCCGTCGCTTGCGAAGCCGGTGATATCGGTAACTGTCTCCGTCAGCGATGCGATTTGGTTGTCGCTCGTCGAATAAAGTATTTCGAACGACTCGGGCCATGCTGTCGTGAAGCTCTTGGCATAGAAGGTGACCGTCTGGCTGTTGCCTGAAAGTTCGGGCGATATCAGCCAGTTGTCGTTGTCGGCGCCCTGTGCGCTCGGCGCCATCATGAAGCGCTGTCCGCTGTTAGCTACGGCGTCTGCGGCATATTGGTCGGGCACCTGTGCCGCTACATTGTCAAAGAGCTGGAAGCCGATAGGCTGGGTCTGGTAGGGGTTGTACAGTTCGCGGAATATGTTGTAGGTCTTTTGTCCGTCGCCGTCGTGCACCGTCCATGCACCCGCGCCATTGATTGCCATCGGAGTGTACTCATCGCTCTCGAAGTCCTCGGTGACAGTCTCGGGCAAAGCTTCTCCGATTTCGGGATGGCTCCATGTAAGGATTACATTTGTACCGTCAATCGTGGCCTGCAGGTCATTGACTGTGGCATAGGACGCACGGCCTACGGTCACGCTGGCTGCCGCCGTGTTGTCGGCTGGCACAGCGTCGCCTTCAAGCTCGATGGAAAGAACAACTTCAAGTTCCTGAGGCGCGTTGTATGCGACCTTATGCTTGAGCGTGACGTCGGCGAATGTGTTGGGTGCCATATCGGCAAGTTTTTCGGTCGCAACTGTCTTGCCGTTTATCGTCCATACGGCGGTCGGAGCGACAGTCTCGGTTCCGAGATTCTCGACATGGGCGTTGAATGTGATTTCGTTGCCCGGTCTGGCGCTGCGTGCTCCTTCAAATGTCACGATGCGCGCATCGGTGCTGTCGAGGTTGCGCACGCGGATATTGTCTACAGGTACGCTCCAGATATGTTCGTCGTCATTGTGAGCGGCGACAAAACGCAGTTCGAACATCACGGCACCTTTGGCCTTGAACGCGTCGAGGGCTATGCGTGCCAGAGTCCACGCTTCGGTCGGGTTCTTCTGAAGGTCGATTGTGGCAATCTGTTCCATCTCGCCGATTTCATGTCCGCCGTATACTTCGATTATGCTGCCCTGTCCCTGATACCAGAATTCAAGTACGGGAGCCGAAGCCTTGGAAATGTCGGCGCGGGTCGATATGAGTCCGTAGGCAACATCCTTCTCAAAGGGCATCCAGAAGTAGAAGCCGCCGTCGCCGTCCTGTGAGGCAAGTGGCTTGATGGCATCGGGGTCGTCGGGGTCGATGAGCGATGCGAAGTAGTCGTCGGTGATTGTGCCGTACTGCATGTTGCCTTTGACGGCGGTGTTGCCGAGCCACATGTCGTCGTAGTTGCCGCCGTTGAATGACTCAGTCTTAGGCAGGGCGTCGGGAAGTCCGGCGGTTATTATGTTTGATACTCCGTCAAGCGAATAGTATTCGTCGACTCCGGCAGTCACCTGGTAGGCGTAGAAATCCTGTCCGTTGACCTCCTCGTAGTTGATGATGCACGATGTCTGGGTTGTAGAGGCCAGCGCCGGGTCATAATAGGTGCCGAATGCGTCGAATATATAGTATGTCACCTTGGCAGGGTCGACATATCCGCCATTTTCGCCGATTTCAGACACTGCGTCCCATGTCAGTGTGGCGGTCTTGTAGTCGTCGTTTACAGCCAGTTTGACATTTGTCGGGGCAAGAGGTGTGTCGGTGCCGCACCAGATAGATTTGTATTCTACCATTTCTCCGGCCACATCGCCTGCGTAGGCCACACCCGAAAAGCGGTTGTTGATGCCCTGATACATCTCGACATCCTCAATGGTGATGACTTCGCCGGGCGCAACGTCTGTGTAGGTGAATTTATCCACTCCCCAGCGTGAGGTGATTTCTACTTTGGTGATTTCGGTCAGCTCCTTGCCGCCTTTGGTTTTGGTAGGAGCGGTGTAGTGTACCGTCGCTTTCAGTTCGCCCTTGGGCGCGAGTTCCCAGGTGAGCTCTCCCGCAGCAGGCGGGTCTACGACAACGGGCGGTTCAACTTTACCCGTGCGCATCCCGATATTGGCAAGCTTGAGCGTACCTTTCATCGCCTTGGTCGTGGTGCAGTGAAAGCCCAGATAGTAATATCCCTCCTCGGTGATGTTGCAGTTATGCTCGAACTTAGTGAAATTTTTCTCGGTGTATACGGTTGCGGGTGAGATTACAGTCGTTGCCGCCTCTACTGTGGGGGCGGTTGCAAGCGCTACGTTCATTTCCACGCCGGTAGCTCCCGGACCCATCATCCCCACTTCAAACGATACGACATAATCGCCCGGAGTCAGATGGATGGGAACAGTGAACAGCCAGTCGTCGTTGGCGTCAATGTCGGCGTCATTGGGCACCATGCACGCTGCATAGCCGCTGACCGAGCCATATTGCCATTTACGGTTGTCTTCGTTGACATTTATGGACGTGTAATTCTTTACTTCGGTCCCGGCTTTGCCAAGGTCATGGGTGAACGGTACCTCGACACTGTTTGCCGGAGCTTCCCCGGCTACGCGCAGTTGTCTCGCTCTCTCGATGCGGGGAGTCGCGGCATGGTGCTGCCGGTTGATTTCCTTGAGTCCGCTACGGCTGCTGAGGCCTGCATGTCTGTCAGGATTGGACGCACCGGCAATAAGTGTGCCGGCAATTGCCATAGTCAGTAGTAAATACTTTCTCATAATGCTTGATATTTAACGGTTGTTATGATATTGCTGGTAATGACGGTTTGTCGCGATTTTGGTGTGAGGATGGCAAATATACATAAATTTTTGCAATTTTAGATAAAATTGCCATGTTATATGTATTAATATTGCCATCTTGGTGTATTTTTTATTCAAATGATATCGTTTTTGCTAAGTAACGTTGGTATAAAATAAAGACAATGGTTGGGATAAAATAATTTTAAACAGTTACTTATTTACTTATTTCGATGAATGTATCCCTGGTCTCCTGTCCTGCAAAATTACAACCGTATTTCCGGGATAATGAGTCAAAATGTTACACGGCATGCAGTGTGAAATAAAAAAAAGGAGGCTGTCTAACAAGTTTTAGACGGCCTCTTTTCATTATTTTGACAAAAAAAACAAGGCTTTCGCGCTGAATTTAAGCATGAAAGCCTTGTTTTTTAGCCTGTTGAACTATAAAGAGAGACTGCCCAAACTTGTTAGACAGTCTCTCTCTTTATTTGTCTGGCAGGGGATTAGTCCTGGTTGAGGTTTACGCGCTTGAAAGCTACGGCTGCAAGGCCTTTTGTAGTGCTTTCAAGATACTGGGCGATAGTCAGTTTGGCGTCGTTGATGAATTCCTGTTCCATCAGGCATGATTCTTTGCAGAATTTGTTGACACGGCCGATGGCGATGTTTTCGATCATTGCCTCGGGGAGGTTGGCGCGTTTCTGCTCGGAAACTTCTGCCATGATGGCGCGGCCCTTGGCAGCTTCTTCTTCTGTAATCCAGCCTTTAGACATGTTTGATTCGATGTGGTCTTCAGTGTCGAAGTGGTTGGGGTTGAGGCCGGCTTTCTTAAGAGCTGCTTCAACAGCTTTGCGAACCTGCTCGTCTTTGGTCTTTTCGATAGCGATGGCTTTCTCTGACTCGAGAACTGATGCGGGAACGCTTGCGCGGTCTACTGCGAGGGGGTTCATCGAAGCAACCTGCATTGCTACGTTGCGGCCTGCCTGATAGTCTACGCCTTCGAGGTTGAAACCTACGATAGTGGCGAGCTTGTTGCCGAAGTGGGTGTAAGAAGTGGTAGAGGGAGCCTCAACTACTTCGTAAGCCGAGATTTCAGTCTTTTCACCGGTTTTGCCGGTCTCTTCCACAACGAGGTCGGCAACGGTGCGGCCTTCGATTTCGAGTGCCTTGAGGGCTTCGATATTGGGAACGCGGTTGGCGATAGCTGCGTCGAGGATTTTGTTGGTAAGTTCAACGAAGCCGGCGTTTTTGGCAACGAAGTCGGTTTCGCAGTTGAGTGCGAGGATAGCGGCGAAGTTACCTTCGTTTTTAGCTATCACGCAACCTTCAGAAGCCTGACGGTCTTCGCGTTTTGCTGCGACAGCCTGTCCTTTTTTGCGGAGGATTTCAACTGCTGCGTCGATGTCGCCGTCAGTTTCGGCGAGGGCTTTTTTGCAATCCATCAGGCCGGCGCTTGTAAGGGCGCGGAGCTTGGTGATTTCAGCCATTGTTACTGCCATAATATTTCGGTATTAAAGAAGTGTTGTTAATAAAGATGGTTTTAATAAAATATAGACCGACATTCAATGACTTGAGTGCCGGTCTATTTTAGATGAATATACCGGATAGGATATTATTCTTCTGTAGTCTCGGCAGCTGCTGCTTCAACTTCAGCTTCGGGAGCCTCGGCGGCTTCGTCTTTGCGGCTTACGCGGCGACGTTCACGCTTGGGTGCGCCCTCTGCATCGGCAGCGGCGGTGTCGGCCTTCTCTGCTTTGTGCTCCTGGATGCCTTCGTTGATGGCTGCGCAGACGTTGCTGAGAATCAGGTCGATTGACTTGCTTGCGTCGTCGTTGGCGGGGATTACGAAGTCGATGTCGGAGGGGTCGGAGTTGGTGTCGACGATAGCGAATACGGGGATACCGAGACGCACTGCCTCTGCTACTGCGATGTGCTCTTTCATTACGTCAACTACGAAAAGTGCCGAGGGAAGACGGTTGAGGTCGGCGATTGAGCCGAGTGTCTTCTCGAGTTTGGCACGCTGACGTGAAATCTGGAGTTTCTCGCGCTTTGAAAGGTTGTCAAATGTACCGTCTTTCGACATTTTGTCGATAGCGGCCATCTTCTTGACAGCCTTGCGGATTGTGGGGAAGTTGGTGAGCATACCGCCCGGCCAGCGCTCGATAACGTAGGGCATGCCTACTGACTGAGCCTTCTCTGCAATCACTTGTTTGGCCTGTTTTTTGGTGGCAACGAAAAGGATTTTCTTGCCACTCTTTGCTATGCTCTTGAGAGCTGCAGCCGCTTCGTCGAGTTTGGCGGCAGTCTTGTAGAGGTCTATGATGTGGATACCGTTGCGCTCCATGAAGATGTAGGGCGCCATGGCAGGATTCCATTTACGTTTGAGGTGACCGAAATGGCAACCTGCTTCTAAAAGTTGTTCAAATGTTGCTGACATTTTGTTTTGTTGTTTTGTTTACGTTCTGTGAAATTTAACCTTCAGGTAGGGAACGTGTCCATCCGGAAGGTTTAGATACTAAACATCAGGAGGGAGAGGCTGTTTTTGCTTTGTTCACGCTGCGGGCTGAGATATGATCTTCATGCCCTCAGGCTGCCTGAACTGTAAAAACGTATTAACGTTTTGAGAACTGGAAGCGTTTGCGTGCTTTGGGCTGGCCCGGTTTCTTACGCTCGACAGAACGGGGGTCGCGGGTCATGAAGCCTTCCTTGCGGAGAGCTGATTTGTCTTCGGGGTTGATTTTTACAAGTGCACGGGCAATTGCGAGGCGGAGTGCTTCGGCCTGGCCTTTGTAACCGCCGCCATCGAGATTGACACGGATGTCATATTTCTCTGCTACATCAAGCAGCGACAGGGGCTGGCGGACGATGTACTGGAGAATTGACGAAGGGAAATAAACCTCAATGGGGCGCTTGTTGATAGTGATGGCTCCGTTACCTTCTGTAAGGATTACGCGCGCGATAGCGGCTTTACGACGGCCTACTGCATTAACTGTTTCCATACGTTGAGATTATTTCAAGTTGTTGATGTCGATGACTTTGGGGTTCTGAGCTTCGTGGGGGTGGCTCGGACCATTGTAAACGTGCATGTTTTCAATGATGCGGCGACCGAGACGGTTTTTGGGAAGCATACCTTTTACTACGCGGATATAGAGGGGGTGCATGCCGGGCTTGAGGTGCTTGTTGAATGATTTTTTCATCAGCACTTCAGGTGTAGCTACGCGCTGTCCGCCGGGATAGCCGGTGTAGTTGAGGTATTCGCGGTCTGTCCATTTCTTGCCGGTAAGTTTCACCTTGTCGGCGTTGATAATGATTACGTTGTCGCCACATTCAACAAAAGGTGTGTAGCAAGGTTTGTACTTGCCACGGAGCAATTTGGCGACTTTCGCGCAAAGACGGCCGAGTGACTGGTCGGTGGCGTCTACCACTACCCATTCTTTTTCGACGCTCTGTGCGTTAGGCATTGAGGTTTTGTAACTTAAAGTATCCACTCTTTAAATGTTTAAAAATTAATTAATTACATATAGCCCATTGTCGCGTGGCGCTCGGCCAAAAGCGCTCCCCGACATGCGGCTTTCCTGATTTTTGGATATAATCGGACTGCAAAGGTAGTGATTTTCTTCCAATTATCCAACTTTTTCGAGTATATAAAATTTAAACACTTTCCAAATATGCAGCAATCTGCGGCAGGGGAATTGTAATGGATGCGCAGGAGGGTGTTGCGGAGTTGGAAAAATGCTTTAACAAAATATGGACGCACGGTCGGTGCGCCCATATTTTGTTTGATAATCAGGGTGTTGGCGGACGCACGAGCCGTGCGTCCCTACGTTTTGAGGGTATTTCTCTGAGTTCGGCAATCTCCTCTTAAGTTGGTGAAAACGGTTTGGTGTTACAATATCACTTTGCTGACTTTGCTTCCCTGGCGCACTATGTAGAGGCCGTGGCCGGGGTTGGCGACGCGGATGCCTTCAACGGTGAAGTATTCTGCGGGAGCATCGCTGTCCCCGTCGGCGGGCAGGCCGATTACCGAACCCGATACTTTGCCGCCGATGCGGGCGTGCTTGGAGGTGAAGATGTCCATATCCTCTTTTTCGGCGCTTGACGAGGGGTCTTTGGAGTAGGGTACTGATGCGTTGTCAAACACGGTGGGGTCGTAGGGTGTCGAACCGATTGCGCCCTGTCCGTAGGTGTCGATTACCATCACGCCTATGCCGTTCTCTTTGATATGCTGTTCGGTGATGCCGAGTTTCGACAGCGGGAATTTCCATTCGTAGAATGAATGTTTTTCGCGGGCCACTTCGTCGATGAGGTCTACGAAGCCCTCGTTGGTGCGCAGTTCTTCGGGGTCATAGCCTAATTCGCCTTGTCCCCAGATATGGTCGATGCAGGGGAGGAGTCCGTCGGCGACGCCATAGTAAGGTTCGCTGCCTAACTCCAGACATGTGGCCGGATTTTTATAGTCTACGGTGCCGTTCTCTCCGGGGAAGAAGAGTCGGGGCTCGCCGACCATCGGCTTGGTGTTTCCGAGCCAGATGCAGTCGGTGCCGTTGCGCATCACGTTGTATTTTCCGTCAGCGTCCCAGATTGTGTTGCCGTTGTCGAGGAGGCCTTCGAATTCTTTGTCGGCGAAGAGGTCGAAGGCAATCATGATGCGTCCGTCCATCATCCAGGGACGATGGCGGTCGTTGTCGGATTTTCCGTCGCCGCCGGCATCCCATACGGCATATACGTATTGTACGCCGAGATAGAGGTTGTCGGCATCGTAGGCGGCGTAAATGGCATAAGAGTCAATCACGGGATACTCGTGCTGGCCTTTGAATGCCGATGCGATGTCGCGGGCCACACCCTGGCAGATGAGGTCGTCGTCGGTCCAGTTAGACAGAGCGTTGTCGGCGCGACACTGGTAGTTTGTGTTGGTGTGTCTTGTGAATTTGGTGTTGACGGTGCGGTTGCTTCCGGTCTTTCCGTCGGGATTGACGCGGTAGTAGTCGGTGGTGAGAGTGCCGTCAACCATTGGTATGACATCGCGTTGGGTGTAGATGAAAGTCTGAGACTTCTCGACACCTTCGTCGGTTACGGTAAGTGTGCGCAGCTCAGTCGACTCGGTGAAAGTGAGGGGAGAGGTGTAGACCGGAGATGCGGCAGTCGGCATTGTGCCGTCGGTGGTGTAGTGGATATCGACAACAGGATTGACCGAGAGTGTCACGGTGATCTCGTCGGAGAAGCGGGTGCCGGTTCTCGGAGATGCAATTACGGTGGCGGTTGTCGGTGCGGGAGCTCCGCTGTAGTCGCCCTCGTCGGTCACTTTGCCCTTTTCGCCGCCTGCACCTTTGTAGATATGGCCTACTTTGGGTGCGCTGCTGAAGTCAGCGGTCTGGTAGGCATCGCCTGTTTTTGTGGCGTGTTTGAAGAGGAAGCCGCTGACTGTTGCCGGGTTGGACGGGAAGGTGTAAGCCCAGATGTTACCTTCGATGTGGTCGATTTCCACGCCGGGCCAGTTAGTTCCGGGATTGCTCCAGTAGTGGATTCCGACGCTTTCCCACTGCGTTTCAGAGTTGTCGTAATAGATGGTGTAGCTTTGAGCCATCGCAGCCATCGCCGGCAGAAACATAGCCAGCATAATGCTTAGAAATCTTGATTTCATTGGTGAGATGATTGATTTAAGTATGATATAATGATTTAAGTATATATTGCTTTCATGGAAATGATGTGCAAAGTTACAAATTTATTTGTAAAAATAAAATCGTCTGCGTTCAGGCTTTTTTCTGTGTTGTTGTAACTTTTGACGCGTTGCGATGAGTGGAGGGTGGTAAATTTGCAGTCGAGAGGAGATTGCCATTTTGGATTTTTTGTAGGGATGCACGGGTGGTGTGCCCGCGTATAATTGTTGATAATCAAGTCATTCAGGTGATATTCTTTTAATTATCAAACAGTTTCATCCTTTTATTTTTTTTGCTTGCGATGCCTCTATTTTCCGATCTTTCTCCGGATCAATCTCGATTAATCAGGCTCAATCAAGTTCAATCGCGCTCAATCCGGAATAATCCTTGGCCAATCATAAAGCAAGAGGGTGTTGCAGAACTTCATATTGTAGGGACGCACGGCTCGTGCGTCCGCGTTTAATGTCTGATAATAAGACTGTTGGCGGACGCACGAGCCGTGCGTCCCTACATTTTGGAGGCATTTCTCTGAGTTCTGCAACACCCTCAAAGTCGAGTTCTGCAACACTCTCTTAGAATAGGCGTGACCAAGCGAAATCCATGCTGGTGGTAGAGGTTCCTTCTCCCTGTTCGGTTTCGCTGTAGACTATCTTTATAGGACAGTCATTGCTGTCGAATGTGTAGTTGAATGTCGAGGAGAATCTATACGTTTCACCATCTTCCACTTCGGTAGCCGTGGTTGAAGATATCAGATGACATGTAGGATATCCGAATATGCCGCAGTAGTAGAAACATTCCAATTCATCAATGTCGATCCATAGCTGTGTGTCAAACAACATAAGTAATTGGCTATTCACAATATCGGAATAAGCGGGGATCAGCGTGGTGACTCCTCCGGAGTAGGTAGTGCGAACCTCGCTTATATCCGAGCCGTCCCATGTCAGTTCGGATGTTTCATATACCCTGCCGTTCTTATATTGGATGACTTTCGTGAGAAATCTCTTGCTATTGTCATACTCAAAGTCATAAGAAGATTCGACCACATTGTTGTAGTAAACATCAATGTGCGAGGCGAGACACGCTACGTTAAGCGAAATCACATATCTTTGTCCGAGCGAGGATTGGGCAACTATCGAGTTGGGAGCATCGGAATAGTCGAATGTGCAGGCACCGCGGTTGCCGCTGATATGCGTCACAAGCCCTTTACTGTCGTAAGCATAGAGGTTGCCGCCCAGATCGCTTATACGAAATCCCCTGTGCGAAAGGTTATACATATTCTGCATCAGTCCGCTCAACGGATCAGCGTGAACCGGTTCGTCATCATCCGAGCCATCATCGGGATCATCTTCGGGGCGCTGGGTAATCTTGATTTCAATTTTCTCATCCTCGCAGACGATGATGATATAGGCGGTGCGGGATATGCCGGTAGTGTTGCGCTCGAGAGTAAACGAGAGTGTCACTTCGCCGGCCGAGCCGTGGGTAATATTAAGCGTGAGCCAGGAGATTTCCTCCGGGGCGCGTGATGTGGTGGAAATCCATGCGCTCCATGATGCGGCGGCGTTAAATCTGATTTCACCGCTCGTGTTGTTGGCGTAGAGAGTGAGGGCTGATGACTGTCCTTTTGAAAGTTCAATCTTTCCAGGTTCATCGTCCGACGAACATGATGTCACGCCGCATATCGCGACCATGACAAGAAGATAACAGAGAAATTTTTTCATACAGTTTGGTCTATAAATAAAATTGGTTTATAAATAAGAGATTGTCTAAAAATTTGAGCAAAATAATGTTATAGGGTATAACAAACCCTCAATCAAGGTGTTGAAGGAGAAAAAAGATAAATTTATGCATAAAAAGAATCTCTATCAGACACACTTCTTTTAAACCAAATTAAATATTTGAGTATGTTCTATTAATTTTTGATTTCATCACAAAGGATCTTTTGGGCTCTTTTTTTAAAGATTTCATCAGTCACGATGCCCGCATCGCTCCCTCTTCAACTTTAAGAAACTGTTTAAAATTCATATCACTTTGCCTTTGAGAGTCTTGTCGGAGTCTTTTTGTTTATTCTTCGGTCACGTAGCTACGGCTACGCTCCCTCATCACAAACAAAAATCAATCCGACAATCCATCTCAAAATCCGTATCATATAAATTTAAACAGTTTCTAAAAAAGCCCTCCAAAATCTCTCTTTGCGCTAAAATCATTTAAAAGTAAACATACTCTTATTTGTTGACTGTCAACAGCCCCTCGCTCACCGAGTTCATTATCAATTCGGCCACATTTCTGGCTCCGAGCTTTTCTAAAAGGTGACGCCGGTGCGTTTCCACAGTATTGACAGATATGCCGAGCAGGCGCGATATGTCATCGGACGATTTGCCGGCAGCGAGCATGCGGAGCACTTCAAGTTCTTTAGTGGAAGGGGGATTATAGCCGTCAATAATCATAGCGATAGAGCGGGCACGTTTGCAGTAAAACTTTCCGCCCTCCATCACTGTCCGCACAGCCTTCCGAATCTCGTCGGAATATACCGATTTAAAAAGTATGCCTTCTACATCCGACTTAATATATTCTTTGACATACCAGAGTTCTTCATGAATCGTATTCACTATTACCTTTGTATCAGGATGCTCCTTCCGGATTACTTTGAGCATGCCGAGACCATCGATATCAGGCAGCTCGACATCAAGAAAGCAAAGGTCATAAGGATATTGTGCCATGTATTGCAAGGCATCGCAGCCGCGCGTGGCAGTGTCGATCTGAAGGTCATAGTCGGGCAGTGCTTCTTTCACCACCATAGCTATCCCCTTCAGAACGATGTCATGGTCATCAACTATTATAACACGTTTTCGATTCATTGGCGGAATGTTTTTCCGCAAAATTAAAACAAACGAATTACATTGTGGTCACGGTTTTCCGTGAACGTCAATTATCGAAACTCAGTTTCAGAAAATTATTGTTGTCAATGCGTCCGAACGACAACACCGCTCCAATGGCGCGGGCGCGGTTACGGGTTGTTTCCATCCCGATGCCTTTACCGTTGTTGGCATCGAACGGCGCTCCATTATCCTTGATTTCCAACATGGTGCCGGTAAGTCTTATCACGATGCTATCGGCCTGAGAATGCTTGAGAATGTTATCAATCCATTCCTGAGCAATCCGGTAGGACTGAAAAGCGACTTCGCCGACCGGGCTATCACAAGATGTTGCCTCCAGTGTTATTTTAGAGTCATCTCTAAGAGCGAGGTCTTCAAGAAGCATTGAGAGATTCATTCCGTTCATTCTCGGAGGCATGAGATTGTGGGAAATTGATCTCACATCGTTGCGGACACTGCCGATCATGTCAACAACGTCATCCATATTGTCGGGGCGAGCCTGTAACATCAGCGCGATGCCGGTGAGATCACTGCAGATGCCATCGTGCAGCTCAGCTGCAAAGCGCGACCTTTCCAAGTCGACAGCCTCAATGCGCCCGCGGAGGGCCGCCATCTGCTGGCGACGCCGGCGAAGCAGGAAAAATGCGGTCAAAAAGCCTGTCAGGAGCAGTGCGGAAGCCGACACGGCGATTATTATCATATCTCTATGTGCTTTCTCTTTTTCAAGCTCTACGATTTTAAGTTCCCTTTCAGCTGTGTCATATTTCACGTCAAATTCGCTTAGCTGTCGGTCGATTTCCAGTCCGTGAATACTGTCGGCTATGGATATGGCGCGTTCGTAAGCATTTGCCATGAGGTCGATTTCTCCCAAAGCCTGGTAGTTTCTTGCCATGCGTTGATATAGTTTGCTGAACGGCATAAATGTGCCTGCTCCGCGCAATGAGAGAATTTTCTGCTGGATTTCAAGACTTTCGTCATATCGGCCTAAAGCGGACAGCACTACATAGCTTTCCTCAAGAAATCCGAGTGCCTCAACCGATGCCTCCGGCACTTGGGGGAGTATTTCACGGCCACGCTCAAGATAGAAGTCAACCGAATCGCGGCGGCCGTCCTTGTAGTGCATGTCGATAATGGCGGCGTATGTCTTTAGTATATATCTCGGCATTCCATGTTGCCGGGCTATGTCGACCATTTCACGCTCGATGGACAGTCCTTCATCCTTTTGGTCGCCGAGGTAAAGAACAATGCCAAGGGTTCCGCCTGCATACATCACACTCTCGATATTGTCACTTTGTTTGGCCAGGGCGAAAGCTCTGCGACCATATTTTGCCGCTTCATCAAATCGTCCCTGATTGGCATAAAACACGGCGATTGATGTCAGCAGATAGGCTGTTTCGGTCGGCGCATCAAGTCGCTGAAGGATTTCCAGGGCCTCCTCGTAAGAAGCCAGCGCAGAGTCAAGTTGCTCCGTGATCCGATAACAAATGCCCAGATCGGAAAGAGCGCTGGCCCATGTGAGAGAGTCTCCGGCCAGACAAGACTTTTTCGCTGCAAGCCGGAATATAGGTTTGGCTTCATCCGTTTTGCCTTCGGCAAACAAGGCATTTCCTTTGGTGTGGAGTAGCTGCCCCTCCTGCTGTGCATCAAGCCGCAATGCCCCGATAGAATCGCAGAGCCGCACTGCTCCATGAGGGTCTGTCTCTATCATGGCATCTGCCCGTTCCAAAGCGTCGTCAACGGTATTGGCGCCTGACGCAACTATCGCAAGATTTATCAATAATGCAGAAATGGCTAATCGAATGAGCATGAACATATTATATTGCGGTTATGATTTTTTATTATTCAGTAGTGATGCTGACCGTGAATGAGTAGTGGTAGTTGCGGCCGGGGTAGAGGCGGTAGGGGTGGTGGGGTGATGTGCCCCAGCTTGTGTCGCCGCCGAGGCCGCGTTGGGCGAGGTCGATGTTGAGGAAGTTGAGCGTGCGGTGACGTACTACATCGGTGGTGTGCATCTGTTTCTTCGACAGGCCGGGGTCGAGTGCTTCGGGACGCACTTCGAGCAGGCTTATGTTGAGCGGTGTGTCGGTCATCTCGACAGCGAGGTCGCCTGTGCGGGCGCGGCGCACGTCGGTATGGTTGCCCGTTTCCTGCGGACGGATATACGGATACAGCATATCCTTCGCTTTCGCCTCCCATAAGCCTATGAATGAGGCTGTATTGCGGTCGGAGTAGTTTTCTTCAGGTCCGCGGCCGTACCATTGCAATGTGTCGAAACTCTTGTCGAGAGGCCATTCCATGCCTATGCGCATAAGTTCGGGGGCTGTGTCAGGCACATCGAGACTGTAGTCGACAGAAAGATGTCCGTCGCTGTCGAGCGAGTATTTGAGCGTAAGAGCCGAGCGGGTGTCGGCGATGTCGAAGCGGGCTGTTGCGGAGCCGTCTTCAGGGTTGATGTCAAGAGATGTGAGCCGTATGTTATGACCTGCGGTGCGCCATGCATTGCTTTTTATGTGCATCTGTTCGCCCCAGTCGTTGTCGGTCGGGGCGCGCCAGAAGTTGGGCCGCAGCGGTTCGGCAAGCATGTTTTTGCCGTTTTTGCCGTAGAAACTGAGCAGTCCGCTGTTTTTGTCGACAGTGGCGGTCACGCTTCCGTCGGCCGATGCGAAGGTCACGGAGCTGTTGTCGTCGGATATTATTTTTGCGGGAGATGCGGTCGTGGCTGCTGCAGCGGGCATTTCCTGTATGGTCCATTGGTGTGCGGCCACTTCGTGTCGGGCAGGCACAACAGGAGTGGCTTTGTCGGTGGTGATATGTACCTCGGCGAGTATTTCACCTGCCGGGAGGGGAGAGGGGAGCGGAATGTCGATGTCGGAATATTTGCCGGGGGCGCAGGCCGAGCGGGTGCTTCCGGCAGCGATTTCATTTCCGTCGCAGAGTATCCGGTAAGATATGGTGTAGCCGTTGAGGTCAGTGAATGAGAAATTATTGTGCACACGGAATTTTCCGTTGTTGCCGAGCGGTTCGATCTGAATGTCCTGATATACTTTTTTTACTTCGGCAAGTCCGGGATGAGGGGTGCGGTCGGGGTTGACGAGGCCGTTGATGCAGAAATTTTCGTCGTGGGTGTATTCAGAAGCGTCGAAGTCGCCGCCGTAAGCCCAGTAATGGTGTCCGTTGCCGTCGCAGGCGTCAAGACCCTGGTCTACCCAGTCCCAGATGAAACCGCCCTGCATGTGTGGCGATGAGCGTATGATGTCGAAATATTCCCTGAAATTGCCGGTGGAGTTACCCATCGCATGGGCGTACTCGCACATGATGAACGGACGGTCGACGTTTTCGCGTGCGGCATATTCGCGCATATATTCCATTGACGGATACATGGGGCACACGATGTCGGTGTTGGAGCGCTCGCCCGCCTGCTCGTATTGCACGGGTCGCGACGGGTCGCGTTGCTTTATCCAGTCGTAGGCGGCAAAGAAATTGTCGCCGTCGGCAGCTTCGTTGCCGAGACTCCATGTGATTACGCATGGATGGTTTTTGTCGCGCTCCACGAGTGCATGCTGGCGGTCGAGTATGGCGTCGCGCCATTGCGGCATGTAGGCCGGGTGACGGGTCTTGTCGTAGGCGTCCCAGGGGTCGACGCCCATGCCGTGTATCTCGATATTGGCCTCGTCGACCACATAGAGCCCGTATCTGTCGCAAAGCTCGTAGAATACGGGGAGCTGAGGGTAGTGGCTTGTGCGCACGGCGTTGATGTTGTTCTGTTTCATCAGGCGGATATCGCTCATTATAGTGGCGGTGTCCATGACGTGGCCGTTGACGGGGTGATGTTCGTGCAGGTTGACACCGTGCACTTCGATGGCCTTGCCGTTGACGAGGAGCTGCCCTCCGGCAATCTCAACGTTGCGGAATCCCGTCTGCGAGCTGACCGCCTCGCCGTTGCCAAGCGACAGCACGAGCGTGTATAGATTAGGCGTTTCGGCGCTCCACGCCTTGACCTTCCCGACGTTGCGGCGTCCGAACGATACCCGTGTGTCGCCGGGAGCGGCCTTTACTTTTTTTCTGAAGGTTGCGATGAGCCGGTCGCCGTCATACAGTTGCGCTGTCAGTTCCGCCTCTGTCCCTTTCCCGGTAAGATTCTCGATGTCCGCTTCAATGTCAAGTATACCCTTTGTGAAACTCCTGTCGAGCGACGCTTTTGCGAAGTAGTCGCGCACTCTCACCCTGGGCGCGGCATATATGCTGACCGGACGGTCGATGCCGCTCAGCCGCCAGAAATCCTGGTCCTCGAGATACGAGCCGTCGCTCCAGCGCATCACTTTGCAGGCCACGGTGTTCTTCCCCGGGCTGACTTTGTCAGAGATGTTGAATTCGGCCGGGCCTTTGGCATTCTGCACATATCCGGCATACTCGCCGTTGACCCATACGGTCATCGACGCTGTCGCTCCCGCGAAGTGCAGGAATATGCTCTTGCCGTCCCATTCGGCCGGTATGGTGAAATCGCGGCGGTAGCATCCCGTAGGATTGTCATCCGACGGTACAATCGGCGGATTTGCCGGGAACACATATTTGATATTGGTATAGATCGGTTTGCCGTAGCCTTGCAACTCCCAGTTGGAGGGTACGGTTATCGTGTCCCAGCCGCTGTCGTCGAAGCCCGTTTTCTCGAATCCTTCAGGCGCGTCGGCCGGCGATTGTGTCCAGTGGAAACGCCAGTCGCCGTCGAGACTTATGACAGCCATTCCGTCGCTATCCTCCGAGATTGCTTTTTCTGCCGACGGATAGCTCTTGAACGATGCATGATAGGGCGTGGTGCCTTCGTTGAAATGAGCGGGCGACAGCCATGGCTCCGAAGCTCCGCACCATTGCAGCGGCGCGATGGCGGCTGCAAGCAGAGTGATTAGGTGTTTCATTTTAAGGTCAATAATGTCAGGTTTGTAAAAATGCGGTAACAGTGTTGGCGGTTCAGCCCATTTCGGTCATGTGGTATCCCATCCGTTTCAGCCATATTGCAGCGCCGAAGTAGTAGAGCTGGTGCAGGCAGCGTACGTAGGCATTGAACGCCGAGGGTGTGCCCGCCTCGAAATCTTCATGGATAAGGGCGTTGTGGGTCAGTTCGGCCACGTTTCCGACAAGAGTGGAGATTTCCGCCGAAGCTTTCTCATCGAGTTTGAGAAACTCGTCGCAGATGTATTCGTCCATGGCATCATAGCCGCGGCCTTTGACGAGGATTGCATACAGGTCGTCGAACTGCGAGTACATCTCCCAGTCCTCGTCCCACATCTGCGCCACAGCCATGCCGATGAACATCATCCATCCGAGCGATGCCGTGGGATAGTCCTGAAACTCACGCACGCCGTCGGGAAGATAGGCCATGCATATTTTCTCCCATCGCTCCTCGATGTCGGGAGCGTCGGGCAGCATGCTGTCTATTTCAGAACGTGCGTGCAGGTAGTTGGCGAGATTGCGGTGAAGGCTGTTTTCAAATTTATCGAGATGCCGGGTATCCATTAGTTGTATCTTTTAAGAGAGTCGTGAAGACGGATTGTGGCTGTTGATTATACGTGCGAGGCGTTGGAGATTTTCGTTGCTGTTGGCTGCGATTACGCCGCTCCCTTTCATCGGGTCGAGGGGCTGTCCGGCGACATTGCAAAGCACTCCGCCTGCCTCTTCGACAATCAGGGATGCCGCAGCGAAGTCCCATGCTCCGAGCAGATATTCGAAGTACATGTCGAAGCGGCCCATGGCTATGTAGCATAGTTCGGGGGCGGCGGCACCCAGTCGGCGTATGTCGTTACACTGCATGAACACGTCGCGGATGGCGTCGGCACACCATGCCGCCTGCTCTTTGTGATAGACGGGGAGCGCCGTACACATTATGGCGTCGTCGAAACTTCGCGCCGACACATGTATGCGTTCGCCGTTGCGCCATGCACCCTTGCCGCGCACGGCACTGAACATCTCGCCGGTGCGTGGCAGATAGACCACGCTCATTTCCATGCGCCCATCATGGCACAGACCCACACAGATGGCACACTGGTCGACCCCGCGGGCATAGTTGGCTGTCCCGTCAATCGGGTCGATAATCCATACGCGGCTGTGGCGCAGGTCGGCTATGTCGCCCTCCTCGCAAATGAACCCGCTGTCGGGGAGCAGTTCAGCCAGGCGTGCGCGCAGAAAATCCTGCACCGCAATGTCTGAGGAGGTGACGATGTTCTCGTTGCCCCCTTTCTGCATTATCTTTATTTTGTCGGGAGAAGCCATCAGATGCGATGCCTCCCTGACTATATCCATTATATTGTCAATCATAGACTTTTACTGTCATAAGTAACTGTTTAAAATTATTTTATATAAACCATTCTCATTATTTTAATATTCTGTCGAAGTCTTTTCTGCCATAATATCAAAATAATTTTGAACAGTTACTTAATTCTGTATACTGCAAAGGTAGATATTATATTCTGTATTTGCAATTATTCGTGGCGCCCGCGGGTTATCGGCAAAGGTTAAAGAAATGTTAAATAACTGTTTTAATAGTTTTGTTTCGGAGTATAACTATTAATTTAGTTGCGGAATTTGAAAAAGCAGAATGTGATGTACCGACGTTCTATAATACTTTTAATAATATGTATGCTTTCGGCTCTTGCCGCCGTGGCTCAGATCAATGTCACGGGAGCGGTGGTGGAGCAGGGGAGCGGCGAAGTGCTTGCCGGAGCGTCAGTGATATTGCGTGATGACGCAGGGAAAATCAGGAAATACGGCACGACTGATGCCGCCGGCAATTTCTCCCTGCAGGCACCGTCGACCGCCGGATGGACCCTCGACGTGTCGATGATGAGTTTCGCGAAACGTACCGTCGCGCTCGACGGGGCGGAATATCCGCTCAGGATTGAGCTTGAACCGTCGGCAACGATGCTGAAAGAAGTCGCCGTGAAGGCCGACCGCATACGCGAGCAGGGCGATACGGTGAGTTACAATGTCGGTTCTTTCGCCCAGGCACAGGATCGCAGCATCGGCGATGTATTGAAGCGTATGCCCGGCATTGACGTGGCCGACAACGGCAAGATAAAATATCAGGGAGAGGATATCAACAAATTCTATATCGAAGGCTCCGATCTGCTCGGTGGAAAATACGGCATAGCCACCAACGGCATAAACCATGACGATGTCGGGGCGGTCGAGGTGATGGAGAACCACCAGCCGCTGCAGGTGCTTTCCGGTATATCGTTTTCCGACAAAGCGGCAATCAACCTCAAACTCAAAAACAAGGCAAAGGCAACCTGGACATTTCACGGCGATGTCGGCGGAGGATATTCGTGGCAGCCTGAGGGCGCGGTGTGGGACGGCGAGTTCTTCGCTATGGCCGTCATGCCGTCGTTCCAGAATATAACGGCATTGCGCACCAACAATACCGGAGAAGACCTGTCGGCGTCAAATACCGATTTCTTTGCCGATCGGCGCGGCACCGGACTTGGCTCCTATGTGAGTGTAGGACTTCCCGGAGTGCCGTCGCTCGGCAGCCGCCGCACGCTCTTCAACCGTTCGTTTCTGGTGTCGACCAACAGTCTGTGGAAATTCGGCCACGGAGAGTTCAAAGCCAATATCGATTACTCCTACAACCGTGTCGCCTCCGAAGCATCCAATGTCACGACCTACTATCTTGACGAGAGCGACAGGGTAATAACAGAGCATCGCGGCGGCACTGAGCATACGCATTCGCTCAGCGGCAAATTCATCTACGAACTTAACGGCAGGACATCTTTCATCAACAACACTCTGCGCACGAATATCGACTGGGACGAAATAGGCCTGCGCACCTGCGGCTCGCTCCCCAACAGCCAGACCGCCAGGCTGCCCGATTATTATGCCGGCAACTCTTTCAAGATGATACAGCGCTTTGGCGGCAATCATCTTGTGACATTTCAGAGCGTGAACGAATGGGAATCGATGCCGCAGACACTTGGTATAGACATTGCCGCAGAGCGTTTGCGCCAGCATGTTTCCGACCATGCGTTCTACACCCACGAGAGCGCGGCATACGCTTTCAATATCAACGGCATCACGGTGGGCCTCGAAGGTGGAGTGAAAGGCTATCTGCGTTCCATGAATTCCGAGCTGCCCGAGCTGCCCGAAGAATTGCCCGGACTGACCCGAAATGTCGTAAACACCGATTATCTGACTCTCTATGCCACTCCGAAACTGGAATACTGGATGCGCAGGGTGAATATGACGCTAAGCCTTCCTGTCAGCTATGCGCACTATGCCTTTGACAAGGCAATCGCCGACCGCGACGAACTGTATTTCTCTCCGTCGCTAAGCCTGAACTGGAAACCCGGCAACCGTTTCTCAGGCACATTGCACGGAGGTGTCGGGCGCTCCCCGATGAACCTTAACCTTATCCACCCGGGACTGATAATGACCGACTACCGCACATTGAAAGCCGGAACCGAACAGTTTTACAACTCTTCGTCGCAGAATATCTCGGCGGCATTCAGCTACAAGCATACGCGCCGCGGCGTTTTTGCCAACGGTATGGTGATGCAGTCATGGACACATGTGCCCTACACTATGTCGCAGCAGCTTTACGGCGATTATGTCGTCTACAGTTATGCCGACGCCCGGAACGACAGCAAGATGTTCACCGCTACAGGAAGCATAGGGAAGACTCTCGACTTCATGCGCGGAAGCTGCAATGTCAGCGGTTCGTTCAACCGCAACGAGTCGCAGCTTTTCTCGCAGTCTAAAGCGGTAAGCTCGGTCAGCACCTTTTGGAGCGTGGGCGGCAAGGTCGGCGGCAGTCCGTGGCGGTGGCTGAGCTGCGGCTATGAAATAATCTATGCCGACAGCCGTCTGGCTATGAACGGCGCCTCTGAGGCGTGGCTCTCGACAATGAAAAACAAGCTTGACCTTACTTTCTTGCCTTGTCGCAAATGGCAATGGACCGTCAGCGCAGAGCATTTCCGCAACGAACTCGCCGCAAACAATTTCAAGAATGTCGTGATGCTTGACACGCGTCTTTCCTATCAGCTTGGCAAGCGCGTCGAGCTTGCCGCGAGCCTGACGAACATACTCAACAAGTGCAGTTACAATTATACCACCTACTCGCAGTTGTCGTCGTTTGAGTCGCAGCGCAGTCTGCGCGGCCGCCAGCTGCTGTTCTCGATAACCTTACGAAAATAAACCGATATGAGAAAATTATTCACTACAATGTTGATGTGTGCTGCGGCTGTTGTGGCCGTGGCGCAGGAAAAGGCCGACATTCTTGTCAGCTATGATGTCAGAGCGCGCAATTGGGCGAACGATTCGGTCAGGTCATCGCGTATGTCGCTTCTCGCCAACCAGCGCGAGGCCAAGTATTTCAACGACCTGAGCCTATGGTCCGACTCTCTTTCGTCGACACCCGAGGGCGAAAAGCAGCTCAAGCAGATAATCATGGCAGCTTGCATGACGGAGATGCCCGGCGGGGGTATTACTATGGATATGCGCAAAGGTCCGGTTAAAAAAATCCACACTTATGTATTCACATCAATGCCCGACGGCAAGCTGACCTATTACAGCAAATTCGGTGACAGCGAGGGCTATTACGACGAGCCGCTTGACGAGATGCAATGGGAAATCGGCGACTCGACGACCGTAATCCTCGGTTATGAGTGCCAGTCGGCAACGACCGATTACCACGGACGCCGATGGACGGCATGGTTCACCACCGACATTCCGCTCCCATTCGGTCCCTGGAAATTCCGCGGTCTCCCCGGTCTGATACTGAAAGCCGAAGCCGACTCCGCATTCGTTTTCGAAGCCACGGGCATCGAGCGCTCCGACCGTCAGATTACGCCGATGTATTCCCCCGAAAAGTATCAGAAGATGCAACGGAAGAAAGCTCTTGCCGACGAAGAGTATTACATCAACAACCGTGAGGCCATCATTCAGGCTAAATTCGGCAGCAAAGTTGAATTCAACCACAACGCAGCCGACCGACCGAAATACAACGCCGCAAAATACTCCCTCGAACCCGACTACAAAGACAATTGACCCGGCCCCCTCCGCATTATGGATGTGGTATTTAGTGCGTTATGCCATTCGGACGGGGGCAGAACTATAATTAGCTGCCAAAAGTCACAGCAAATTGTATGGACGCGATTCAAAGCTGTTTACTTAAGGCGTCAATATCGGCGGGTATCCGACAGGATACCGATTTAGCAGTAACCGGGTACACCGGAGCATAGCGAAGGTGTGCCCGGTAGGCCGATACATGGTGACGGCGCCCGAAGGCCGCCGATTTACATCTCCTATGTCTCGGTGGCAGACAGGGAGTTATAATTAAATCGGCGGCCTTCGGGCGCCGCTGGCGTCACAGTATCTTTCCCGGGCACATCTCCGCTATGCTCCGATGTACCCGGTTACTGCTAAATCGGCGACCTGGCGGGCGCCTTTATTCTTAAGTAAACAGCATTGGGACGCGATTCATCGAGTCCGCGCTATAGCTGTGATATTTAATTTATTACACCATTCGGGCGCGGACGCGATGAATCGCGTCCCTACAAATTCGTTCGTATATTTTGAGTTTAGCAATCCCTTCCCGGGGTATTTTTAACAACTAAAAGTTACGGCACAATCTCAAAACACCCTCTAAATACTCTAATAGCAAAAAAACTCCGGCGGGTTACGCCGGAGTTTTTTGATTATTAAAATTAGTTATGCTTATTCACCTAATCTTTGAGCTGCTTCCTCGCATGCTTTTTGGAAAGCTTCGCCTGCTTCGGTGACTTTTTTCTCATCAGCTTCAGTGCCTTCGAAGTCCTTGTTTGCTTCCTGAAGATCAGATATTTTCTTCATTGCGTCAACACTGATTGTCATGATTTCATCTGCTGATTTAGCTTTCTTTACCTGCTCTGTAGCGTCGTTGAGGATTTTAACAGCTTTGTCAGCAGGATTGCTACCGCCGCAAGATGCGAGAGAAATAGAAGCAACTGCGAAAACAGCAACTGCGAGCATGAATTTTTTCATTTTCGTAAATTTTAAATTGTTTGACTAATTGGTTTGGTTTACATTATTGACAAAGATAACCTTAATCTTTGATATGCAATGTTAATTTACTGTTAAAATATATTAATTATGGCGTCTCATCAGCAAAGATGTGCTCATTGTAGTATTGTGTCTGAATCAGGCCGGTATAGGGGGATAGCCTACCGACATCGCCACCTGAAAATGATAATTAGACGGCAGATTCAACTCTTTGCTGAGGGCGGCTTGGTCGACCATGGCGCGTTCCACTACGTTGATATGCTCCGATGAGCAGTAGAGATATACGTTTTCGGTGACGGCACCGGCGTCGAGCAGTGACATGCGCTCCTCATTTCCACGTATCATATCGTCGGTTTCGGGGTTGCCGGTGATGAATTTGTCATAGTCGGAATATATGACAACATCAAGCGGCGCTCCGGCCACGAAATCCTGAGTGCCCGATTTTACACGCAGATCCTTGCCTGTAATCATTGTCAGCGAGTGTGACTCGGGATTGTATTTATATACACCTTCAGCAGTAAAGCCGTATATCTCAAGGGGATATAGCCCCATTGCCGACGGGACTGTACGTTTGCCCTCGGTGCGGTTCACTCCGTAGGCAGCCCAGAATACTTCGGAGAGCGTATCGAGCGATAACGGTTTTGAAAAAAATTCGCGTGTCGAATGGCGGCGCATCATAGCCTGTTTTACGGTAAGACCCTGGTCGAGAATAGGCTGGCTGAGACGGATTGTGTTCATGACAAATGGAAATTAGAAGAATACAAAAGTGGTTGAGTAATGATGGAGAGAGCTACTTTAGGAGAGGCGTATGTGATGTGAAAAATCAATTTACGTAAATAATAACAGCACACATGACAAAAAGTTCGGACGACATTAAAAAAAATTAAAAAATAAAAAAGTTTTCAGTTAAATTGGTTAATAAAAGATTAACTATTAATTTTGCAGGCTGAAACATAGTGCATCGCCACTTGTTATATTATAATGTATAAATATAATTTTGAAATATAATTTACGCTATGAACGTATCATTTGAAAAGCTCAACGACGTAGAAGGCAAAATCATTGTCAATGTAGAGGAGAGCGACTACAAGGCAAAAGTAGACTCAGAAATCAAGAAAATCGGCCGTACACACAGCATCCCCGGTTTCCGCAAAGGCCACGTGCCCATGGGACAGCTGGTGCGCATGTTCGGCAAACAGGTAAAAAGCGATGTTCTCAATCAGGAAGTCTACGAAGCCGTTGTCAAATATATCCAGGAAAACAAACTCGGCATCCTCGGTGAGCCTCTTCCCGTTGAAGTGAAAGAAATATCGATAGAGCAGAAAGACTTCACTTTCGCATACGAAATCGGTCTCGCTCCCGAGCTCAATATCACTCTCGACAAGTCGACCACCCTCGACTACTATCCCATCAAGGTGTCTGATGATATGGCAGCCCAGCAGGACAAGATGCTCCGCGAGCGTTTCGGCAAGCAGGAGCCCGGTCAGGAATTTGAAGAACGTGCACTTGTCAAAGGCGTATTGATGGAACTCAACGCCGACGGCTCTGTCAAGAGCGACGAGGACGCTATCCAGGTTACTGCCGGTATCGTTGCTCCCTTCCTGTTCAAGAACAAAGAGGAAGCAGCTAAGTTCGAAGGCAAGAAAGTGGGCGACAAGGTGGTGTTCAATCCTTCCGCTTCGTGCGAAGGCAACGTTGCCGAACTGGCTTCTATGCTCAATATCGACAAAGAGCGTGCAGCTGAAGTGAAAGCCGACTTCGAACTCGCCATCTCTGAAATCATCGTGAACCGTCTCGCCGAATACGGCCAGGAGTTCTATGACGATGTATTCGGCAAGGACAAAGTGACCAGCGAGGAAGACTATCACAAGAATGTGACCGCCATGATTGCAGCCCAGCTCGCTCCCAACAGCGAAAATCTCTTCCAGTATACTACTGAAAAAGCATTGGTTGAGAAATACGGCAACTTCGAGCTCCCCGCAGAGTTCCTCAAAAAATGGCTCGTTGCCCGCAACGAAGGTCTGACTGCAGAGAATATCGACGCCGAATATGAGAAGATGATACCCTCTATCAAGTGGCAGCTCATCAAGGAGCGCGTAGCACAGCAGGCTGAAGTCAAAATCGAGAAAGAAGACCTCGAGAACTACGCCAAGGCTATCGCAGCCCAGCAGCTCGCACAGTACGGCATGTACAATCTCGGTGACGACGTTCTTGCCGACTATGCCAAACGCATTCTCGAAGACAAGAACTCACGTTCGCACATCATCGAGCAGGTAGGCGACCGCAAGCTCTTCGACGCAATCAAGAACCTCGCCAACATCGATGTGAAAGAGGTAACCCTCGACGAATTCAAAGAAATCGCAGAAAAAGCCCAGGCATAATATCCTGTGAAGCAATAAAACATCTACCGGGCGGTATGCAATCGCATACCGCCCGGTAGATGTTTTATCAGCATTTAATAGCCGAAAAGGATCCGTCAGAAAAAAGTCGACTTTTTCGGACGGATACGCCGAAAAGAGTCGCAGAAATCAATTTTTCGCGCTTAATCATTGCCTTTATTCTATCTTTTTTCGCGCAACATTTTTTCTATCATAAACCTTACAGCTTTGACCCACATGGCAGAGGGTGTTGCAGAACTCCAAAATTTCGGTTTGCGATGTAGGGACGCACGGCTCGTGCGTCCGGTAAAAGGCTGATAATCAGCGCTGTTTTGCGGACGCACGAGCCGTGCGTCCCTACGTTTTGGAGTTCTGCAACACCCCCGATTATATAGTAACCGCGCACGCCGGAGCTTGCGGAGGCGTACGCGGTTACTATATAATCGAGGGTGTTGCAAAACTTACAAAATATTGTAAATATGCCCCGCCATGATGTAGGGCTGCACCCCAATGCTGTTTACTTAAGTATAACTTCATCGGAAAGCCGGGAGGCTTGAGGGTCTACTATTAACCCCGGTTCGGAGACCGCGGAGCGGGCGCAGACCGGGGTAACCGGTAGCAATCATCTCCTGAGCCCGGGAAGGGCGGTGTGTGGTAACCAGCTTGTTTACAACCACAAACCGCCCCTCCCGGGCTTATTGGGCGGCTGGGTTTATGGCCGGGGTCTGCAACCGCTCTGCGGTCTCCGAACCCCGGTTAATAGTAGCCCACCGAGCCTCCCGGCTCTCTGACGTCGCCCCTTAAGTAAACAGCATTGGGCTACACCCTGGTGCAGCCGCCAAACAACTGATAATCAACCTTCGTTATCGGCTGCTCCGGGGAGCAGCCCTACATCATGTAGCCGTCACTATTAGTTCTGCAACACCCTCCGTCCAAAGTGTCTGAACATTTCACCGGCTTACGGTCATTCAGAAGTCTATGCATTTCATGGCCGTGCACTCCATTATGCCGTCGGGGCTACGGCTGCTTGCCTTCGATGCAGATGCAGGCGCGGGTTATGTCGGCATCGGTCAGGGCTGCTGAGAGGGAGAAGCGGAGGCGTTCGCTGCCGGGGGGCACGGTGGGGGTGCGGATAGGGAGCACTTTGATGCCGTCGCGCAGCAGGGCGGCGGAGCGTTGCAAGGTGGCGGCGGCGTTGCCTATGACGAGCGGCTGGATGTGGCTCACTACGCCGCGGCGGCCGGTGGTGGCGGCTATCGCGTCGGCTAAGCGTGCGGTATGCCGGCGCAGTGTGTCGCGCTCGCTATCCATTTCCATCATTTTGCCGAACAGGAAACGGCTCCATGCCACGCATGCCGGGGGGAGGGCGGTGGAGAATATCAGGCTGCGGGCTTTGTTGACAAGGTATTGCCTGACGATGTCGTCGACTATGGCAAACGCACCCGATGAGGCCAGGGCTTTGCCGAGCGTACCGATCACGATGTCTACGTCTGCCGGCGCTTTCGCCGAGGCTACAAGACCGAGTCCCGCCTGACCCTCCACGCCGATGCCGTGGGCTTCGTCGACGTAGAGCAAGACGCGCTGATTGGAGCGGCGCAAGTCGATAAGCCGGTCTATGTCGGCACGGTCGCCATCCATCGAGTAGACACTTTCCACAATGACGAGAATACGGTCGAATTCGTCGGATACGCCGGCCACTATTCGTTCGAGCCGGTCGAAATCGTTGTGGGGAAAGCGGGTGAAACGTGCGCCGCTGAGCCTGATGCCGTCGATTATCGAGGCGTGTACCAGTTTGTCGGCCACAATCATGGTCCGCTTGTCGGCGAGTGCCTGTACGATGCCCGTGTTGGCGTGGTAGCCGCTGTTGAAAAGCAGGGCCGGGCGCCCGTAGACGTCGCCGAGCATGGTCTCGAACAGCCGGTATTCATTCTGGCATGATGCAAGCAGCCGTGATGCCGACGATGTCAGCTCAAGCTGCCGTCCGCCGTCGTAGAGGCCGAGAAACTCATCTTTGAGGTCGTCGCGCAGCGCGAGGCCGAGGTAATCGTTTGAAGTGAGGTCTATGACATCACTGTCGCAAGGCTCGGGAAAGGAGCGGAAGTTGGACGACTGCCGCAGCTGTTCGAGTTCGGGTTCGAGCCGGGAGGTTGCAATGCGTGTCGCGGTCATTTTTCAGCAAGGATTTCAATAGTCGACTTTATGAGATATGTCAGGTCTTCGTCGCTGATTATGTATGGAGGCATGACGTAGACGTTGCGTCCGAACGGGCGGACCCAAATGCCTTTGTCGACGCAGCGTTTCTGGAATTCGCCGACGTTGACAGGCGTCTTTGTCTCTATCACGCCGATGGCGCCGATGGTGCGTACGTCGGCCACGTTGTCGAGCGAGGCAGCTCCGGCAATGGCGCGGTTGATGACATCGTTGAGGTGGGCTATGCGTGCTTTCATGTCCTGCGACCGGAGCAACTTGAGCGACTCTACCGCCACGGCGCAGGCAAGAGGATTGCCCATGAATGTCGGGCCGTGCATCATGACGCCCGCCTCGCCTCGCGATATGGTGTCGGCCACATCCTTGGTGGTGAGCACTGCGCTCATGGTCATGTAGCCGGCAGTGAGCCCCTTGCCTATGAGCATTATGTCGGGCTCAACGCCTGCATGCTCCCAGGCGAACTGTCGGCCGGTGCGCCAGAAACCGGTGGCTATTTCGTCGAAAATCAGGTAGACGCCGTAGCGGTCGCACAGGCGGCGTGCCTCGACGAGATACTGCGGATGGTAGAACCACATGCCGCCCGCTCCCTGCACTATGGGCTCGAGAATCATTCCGGCAATCTCCCGGTGATGCTGCTCGAGGATATCTTCGAGGGGCTGTATGTCGGCGGCGTTCCACTCTCCTCCGAAACGCGAGCGTGGCTGCGGTGCGAAATAGCGTATGGGCAATGCCGGGCCGAAGGCGCCGTGCATGCCCGTCACAGGGTCGCATACGCTCATGGCGTTCCAGGTGTCGCCGTGGTAGCCCGAGCGTATTGTCACGAAATTTGTCTTTTTATGCGAACCGTATTTTGACACTGCCGCCTGCACGGCCATCTTCATGCCAACTTCCGTCGCCACTGAGCCGGAGTCGGCATAAAATATATTGTTCATCGACGGGGGGGCCATCTCCAGAAGCAGTTTGCCAAGCTCGATGGCCGGCTCGTGGGTGAGGCCTCCGAACATCACATGCGACATCTTGCCAACCTGACGGGCCACTGCCTCGTTGATTGCAGGGTTGTTGTAGCCGTGGATCACGCACCACCATGACGACATGCCGTCGATAAGCTCCGTGCCGTCGGCAAGGCGCAGTCTGACACCTTCGGCCGACTCCACCATGTAGGTCGGCAGCGGATTGATGGTCGATGTATAGGGATGCCAGAGATGCTCTCGGTCGAATGTATTGAAATTGATGTCTGTATCAGTCATAAGCAGAAAATAAATTTCAGTAAAATTACTAAAATTTCCGTGGCGGTCAAAACAAAAGTAATCTTCGCATTGTTTCAATTGTAAAGCAACAGATTTTTTAACCGTTAAAATTTACCGCAATGAGACTTTCTGAATTACTTGACCTCTTCACGGGTAGCGAAGCAGCCGCTGAAGATAAGCTCGGTCTCGAAGCTGCTTCGACCCGCATGGTGCTCCTTACGGCACACGACCAAAACGAACCCGGATATATAGCCGGAACATCGTCGGAACTTTACGCATCTCATGATTTCAGAGACCTCGGAGTGTGGTTTGACAACCCCGACGACGAGGCTGAATGATATCCTCAAAAGTATTATAATTGAAAATAATCAGGGCAGATGCGCGAATTTTGTAGCATCTGCCTCTGTTTTATTGGAAATATCTTGCTTTTTTATTGCTATTGGTGTGAAATTAATAGAAAAATGATTAATTTTGCATCGCAGAAATATTATAATGTAATTTTTAACATAGAATCTACAAAATGAAAGTATTGAAGTTTGGCGGCACATCGGTTGGCTCCGCCCAGCGCATGAAAGATGTTGCCAAATTGATTAACGAACGCGGACGCAATCTCATTGTCCTGTCTGCAATGTCAGGCACCACCAATTCTTTGGTGGAAATCGGTGATTATCTTTACAAAAAGAATATCGATGGCGCAAAGGAAACAATCAATCTCCTTGAAGCCAAGTATATGAAAACCATCGCTGAGCTTTATTCAACTAAAGAATATAAAGAGAAAGCCACCGACGCCATTAAGTCATGCTTCAACTATATACGTTCATTTTCGAAAGATATATTCACCATGTTCGAGGAGCGTGAAATCCTCGCTCAGGGTGAGCTCATGTCGACAGCGCTGCTCAATCTCTATCTTCAGGAGACGGGCGTAAACTCGGTGTTGCTTCCCGCGCTCGACTTCATGCGCACTGACAAGAACGCCGAAGCCGACACTCAGTATATACGCGAGAAACTGACAGCCCTGATGGAGCAATATCCTGATGCCGACCTCTTCCTGACTCAGGGATATATATGCCGCAACGCCTACGGCGAGATTGACAATCTGCAGCGTGGCGGCTCCGACCTCACCGCCTCTATAATCGGCGCTGTGCTCGAAGCCGAGGAAATAGAGATATGGACCGACATCGACGGCATGCACAACAACGACCCCCGCTTTGTCGAGGGCACCAAGCCTGTCAAGGAGCTGCATTTTGAGGAAGCCGCCGAGCTGGCTTACTTCGGAGCAAAAATTCTGCACCCCACATGCGTGCTTCCTGCTAAGCTCAACAATATCCCCGTGCGTCTGCTCAACACCATGCAGCCCGACGCTCCCGGCACTCTCATCCACAACACTTCTGAAAGCCACTGCATCAAGGCTGTCGCTGCAAAGGACAACATCACGGCCATCAAAATCAAGTCGGGCCGCATGCTCCTTGCCTACGGCTTCCTTCGCAAAGTGTTTGAAATCTTCGAGACCTACAAGACATCGATCGACATGATTGCCACCTCGGAAGTGGGTGTGTCGGTGACCATCGACGACGAGCGCAACATCAGCTCCATTCTTGATGACTTGAAGAAATTCGGTACGGTTACCGTTGACCGCGACATGGTAATCATCTGCGTGGTCGGTGACCTCGAATGGCAGAACCGCGGCTTCGAGGCAAAAGCTCTCGACGCGCTCCGCGACATCCCCGTGCGCATGATTTCATACGGTGGCAGCAACTACAACATCTCGTTCCTCGTGCGCAAGGAAGACAAGGTGGCCGCGCTCAATGCCCTGAGCGAACATCTGTTTAAAGCCTGACAAACTACGGCAGGCTGAATTGCTACAGTCGGGGGTGTGTCAGAATTTTCATGATGCACCCTCTTCTGATGAATTGGCATCGTAGCCTGTCATTAATTTTTGAAAAATATGCGCCTCTGACCGGCGCGATGATTTAAATACTTATGAAATTTCCAATAGACCGATTTCAATCAATCAGGACACCGTTTTATTATTACGATCTCGATTTGCTGTCGCGTACGGTAGCGGAAGCTGCCGCGCAGACCGGCGACTCGCGTTATCACATTCATTATGCCCTGAAAGCCAATGCCAATCCGCTGGTGCTTGCGCCCATGCGCGAGGCCGGATGGGGAGTCGACTGCGTGAGCGGAAACGAGGTTGAGGCAGCCGTGGTCAACGGCTTCTCGCCCGATTCGATAGTGTTTGCCGGAGTAGGCAAGACTGACGAGGAGATAAATTATGCTCTCGGTGTCGGCATAGGTTGCTTCAACGTGGAGTCATTGCCCGAGCTCGAAGTCATATCGGAGCTTGCATCGGCGCGTGGCGTCACAGCGAAAGTTGCCCTCCGTGTCAATCCCAATATCGACGCGCACACCCATCACTATATCACGACGGGACTTAACGAAAACAAGTTTGGCATCGACCTGCGCATGCTTGATGACGTGGTTGACAAAGCGCTCGCTCTTCCGGGCATCAAGCTTGTCGGACTCCATTTCCACATCGGCTCTCAGCTCACCGACATGGAGCCTTACCGCATGCTCTGCGACAAGATAAATGAGCTTCAGGCTCATTTCGCCGAAAAAGGAATAACTTTCTCTTCAATAAATGTGGGCGGAGGCCTGGGCATCGATTATGAAAATCCCGATGCCGACCCCATACCTGATTTCAAATCATATTTCGAGATTTTCCGCGAAAACCTGAAACTCGGCGAAAACCAGCAGCTTCACTTTGAACTCGGACGTTCGATTGTGGCTCAGTGCGGCTCGCTTATATCGCGGGTAATCTATGTCAAGAATGGCGTGGAGAAACAGTTTGCCATCATCGATGCCGGCATGAGCGACCTGTTGCGCCCTGCGCTCTATGGCGCCCATCACAAGATAGAAAACATCTCGTCGCCCGACGCCAAAGAAGAAGTCTACGATGTGGTCGGCCCGATCTGCGAGTCATCTGACGTATTCGGCAAAGACGAAAAACTGCCAGCACTCCACCGTGGCTCACTCGTAGCCCTCCGCAGTGCCGGAGCCTACGGCGAGACTATGGCATCGCGCTACAACCTGCGCGCACTCCCCGCGTCCTACACCTCCTGACGCCACGCATAGCCATTTCAACAACTGCAAAATAAAACAACAACTGCACAAGAGTACAAAAAACAAACTTGTACTCTTGTGCAGTTGTTGCCATATACTTCTTATGTACTCTTGTCAGCACTTTTTTATGTTGTTGAAATGTACCAAAATACGGCAAGATGGGGCTGCAAAAGTGTCAAAAACATATTATTGTTATAGGATTGCAATACATAGCGTCCGCGCAATGGATTGCAAATCAATTAAATGTGGCCATGCGGAGGCTATCGCGATGTATCGCGTTTCTACTATTTTTGGGTTTTGCAACATCCATTCGTCATTTAATGGAGTAAATTGCTCTAATTTAGTAAATTAGATTGCAGTTTTCTTGTTTAGCTGAATTTGTTATGGTACAATAATTTTGTCTGTTTTTGAACCTTGACGTCGGATAACAAGTGTTCCTGATTGGGGGTGAGAAATTTTCATTCCTTGTAGATTAAAATATTCAATAGGTTCGTCGTTAGATATAATTATGTCATTATCAGGCGAATTTACTCCAGAGGATTGATTATGACGCATTTCAATTCGAGCCGGGTCTTTAATTTGCGAAAGGTATTGATGACTATTACCATCTTCACCTGTATAAAAATATCCAGAACTCCATTTAGAATCGAATGTCAATGAATTGCCGTCCTCGGAAATTGTTGCGGAGAGACGGGGGGTACCAACATAAGTACCGTCATTATTGGTTCTTACCTTGTATAAATAGTGATCAATATGAGAGTAGATATAAAT
The DNA here is from genome assembly GCA_947174635.1 of uncultured Muribaculaceae bacterium. Taxonomy (GTDB): domain Bacteria; phylum Bacteroidota; class Bacteroidia; order Bacteroidales; family Muribaculaceae; genus JAGBWK01. Next base: position 4,692 of record CAMWJS010000012.1, on the reverse strand, counting down.
ATTTTGATCTTGATCCCAAGAAACCATAACATGGGCTCCGATAATTTGAGATGAAGCAATAAATTTGTGTGAGTCATTTGGGTCAGGAGTTAATACAATACTATAATTGGGGTAGCGCGTTACGTTTGATATTAGCAGCGAGTTTGGGCTGGGATTGTCTATTCTTTCTACATATATGTCTATAGGCTTTTCATTTTCGGATTGATTAATGTATTGGTCAATTGTTGCGTTTGGTATCACAATTTTACTATTATAAAATGCCCTTGCCCAACCTATACCTTCGATATATACACCAAAAGGTTTGTCCGCTGTCATATTTCCGAATGAGTCAATATCAAATGTCACTTCTCCTTCATATTGCGGAGAGGATATTTTATGTGAGGTTTCATCATATGTATATCCGGCAAATATCATTGGGTAGTCTACGTTGTTTAACGTATAAATGTTTATCTGCTGTCCAAATGCAACTTTTAATGAATTGTCAGAAATTGTAGCCACAGGACTTCCTTCAAGTTTGTCAATATGGGCGTTTGAAAATTGTTCTATGCTATAATAATTGAAAAGCCAATCAATTATTATATTATTGCCGTCTTTTATTAATGAGATGTCTCCACAATTAATAAGTTCTTTCCCTTTTACGGGTTCAATAGTCGCAGAGGTATGACTAAAAGTTATTGATAGATAATCACCTGAAATATCATTATCATTATGGCTTTTGATTATGTTGGCTTTTTTCTCGGAATAATGTCCTGCAGGGGCTCCGGTTTGTGAATAACTGAATAATTCCGCGTCAGCAGCAAATGCCATAAATGATGTTATGGCACATAATGTTAAAGTAAGTTTGCGTAAATTCATATAACAAAGAATTAAGTGTGTTTCCCAGTCCTCGATGAAACAGATTTGACGAATGGATATAAAAAAGGTGTGAGGATTGTATCTTGTTTTATCCAATCATCAGGTCTTGGCGTACCTTTGTAGCAGATAAAACAATAGCCCCACACCGATTTTGCTATATATTCTGCCTTACACGGCAGGGTATATGCAACCGATGCAGGTGCTATTGCCAATCTTATCTCCGCTACAGTTCAAACCGCCAAGTTCGATGATTGAAGATAAAATTTCAATAACACCTTTTATCAAAAAAGAATTGATTGCCGAAGCCAACTCTATGCGCGTCGGTAATCGCTGCAAAATTAATAAAAAAGTTCTTTGAATTGCCACATAAATATCTATTTTTTTAACATAGTCGCTTAAAAAATAAAGATATCAACTACTTGAACTTTTGTGTATTTGTAGAAACTGCAAGAGACCAAAAGATAAGACAGGAGCACAATGTTTTCCGGAACGTCGGAAAATATTGCGCTCTTGTTAATGCTCTTGTACTGTGTGATGTATATTAATCGGTATACTTGATTCTGAATTTATCAAGCAAAATTTTGAAATTGTCCTGTGCGCTAAGACATGTATCCATAAGATAACCTTTTATCGCGGGCCAATTGCGCAAGCCGTTATAGTAGAACATCTTTAACTCATCGGTTATGATGAACGGCACATATCCAAAACGGAGACATTCCCGAAACATTATCAATCTGCCTACTCGACCGTTCCCGTCTTGGAAAGGGTGGATAGCCTCGAACCGTTGATGGAAATCAATAATATCTTCGAAAGTGGGATATTTTTTGCCGTTATATTCTTTCAACAGAGCTTTAATCTCATGGTGGACATTCTCCGGCGCTACGGTGTCATTTCCACCGACCTCATTCGGAAGTCTCTTGTAATCTCCGACTTTAAACCATGATTTCCGCTCATCAGATGTTCCCGATTTAAGAAGGAAATGAAGATGCTTTACAAACGCTTCCGAGAGTTTCCCCTCGGTGTTGTCAATTATGTAGTCGATGGCGCGGAAGTGGTTAGTGGTTTCTATGATGTCATCCACATTCACTGAGCCATCTGTAATTCCGATGGTGTTGGTCTCGAATATATAACGGGTCTGGTCATGTGTCAGCCTACTGCCCTCGATATGGTTGGAATTATATGTAAGGTCAATCTGTATGCTATGATAGATTCCCCCTTTGGTTTTTCTCTCTTTTTGATCTCTAATCGCTTTCAGTAAAGGAGATATGACAGATTTATTCGAGCGCTTCGGAGGTATGGCATCTTCAGGTATGTTCCATGTCTTTCCTACGAGATATGCGCCTTCAATCTTACCCTGTGCGCAATAATTTCGGGCTGTACGCTCCGAAACTCCATGCATCTCTGCCCATACCTTAACTGAAATATACTCCATCTATCGGCAAAATTTGATTAAAATATAATGCAAAGATAGTGAAACTTGCCGATAACGGCAAGTTTTGACGTTATGCCTCGGCAAAGAAAAATCTTCAGCGTTATAAACATGTAAGAAACAAAAGAACAAAAGATAAAACAGGAGCACAATAAATTCCGGTGTATCGGAAAATATTGTGCTCCTGTTAAGACTCGTTTGCTCCTGTACTCTTGTTTAAACTCTTGTACTTTTATCTTGACTCTTGTGCTCTTGTTGAAAGGAATGTCACACGGTGTAGTCGACGCAGGCGCGTGACTCCTTGCAGCCGGCAATTATTCCTGCTGCGGCCACGTGGGCGGGGTGTTTGGCGTAGATGTCTACATCGGCGAGGGTGTCGACGATGGCTGTCAGCACCACGTCCCATGTCTCGGCGGGGTTTTCGTTGATGCCCACCTCAATCGAGTGGAGCACATCGATCTGTGCCGGCAGAGCCTCAAGAGCCGCCTTGAAGCGCAATGCTGCGTCACGGCGCTCTTCGTCGCTGCCTTTGAGTTTGAATGTCACTATATGTTTTACCATTTTAATTGGAATTTTTTGGTTGCAGGTTATCAGTTGTAAAGACGTTCGCGGGCGGCGGCTACCTTTTCGTCGGTGATGTAGTCGTCATAGTCCATCATCTTGTCGATGATGCCGTTGGGTGTAAGCTCGATGATACGGTTGCAGACGGTCTGGATGAACTCATGGTCGTGCGAGGCCAGCAGTATGTTGCCCTTGAATGTCTGAAGCGTGTTGTTGAACGCCTGGATTGACTCCAGGTCGAGGTGGTTGGTGGGGGAGTCAAGCACCATGGTGTTGGCGTTGCGGAGCATCATGCGCGCTATCATGCAACGCATCTTCTCGCCTCCGCTGAGCACCGACGCTTTCTTCAGCACCTCTTCGCCCGAGAAAAGCATCTTGCCGAGGAAACCTTTGAGGTAGATTTCCGAAGAGTCGTCGGAGAACTGGCACAGCCAGTCCACAAGGTTCATGTCGGTGTTGAAAAACGACGAGTTGTCGAGCGGCAGATAGGCGGTGGTGATGGTCTGACCCCATTCGAATGTGCCTGCATCGGCTTTGCGGTTGCCTGACACAATCTCGAAAAGTGCGGTCATTGCGCGCGGGTCGCGGCTCAGGAACGCCACCTTGTCGCCTTTTTCGATCTGGAAGTTTACATCGTTGAAAAGCACTTCGCCGTCGACCGAAGCCGAGAGTCCGTGCACTTCGAGTATCTTGTTGCCCGGTTCGCGTTCCGGAGTGAATATGATGCCGGGATAGCGGCGCGACGAGGGCTGTATCTCCTCCACGTTGAGTTTCTCGAGCATCTTCTTGCGCGATGTGGTCTGCTTTGATTTAGCCACGTTGGCCGAGAATCGCTGTATGAATTCAAGCAACTCCTTGCGTTTCTCCTCGGCTTTCTTGTTGGCCTGCTGCTGCTGGCGCAGTGCGAGCTGGCTCGACTGGTACCAGTAGCTGTAGTTGCCGGCGAAAAGCTGCACCTTGTTGTAGTCGATATCGAGGGTGTGGGTGCTGACCGAGTCAAGGAAGTGGCGGTCGTGGCTGACCACGAGCACCGTGTTTTCAAACTTCGACAGATAGTCCTCGAGCCATGCCACGGTGTCGAGGTCGAGGTCGTTGGTGGGCTCGTCGAGGAGCAGGTTGTCGGGATTGCCGAAAAGCGCTTTGGCAAGGAGCACGCGCACCTTCTCGTTACCGGTCATGTCGCGCATCAGCATGTAGTGCTTGTCCTCCTTGATGCCGAGGCCGCTGAGCAGCGCACCGGCATCGCTCTCGGCGTTCCAGCCTTCGAGTTCGGCGAATTTCTCCTCGAGTTCAGAGGCACGTATGCCGTCCTCGTCAGTGAAGTCGGCTTTGGCATAGAGGGCATCTTTCTCTTTCATGATGTCCCAAAGCACGGTGTGGCCCTGAAGCACGGTGTCCATCACGGTGAAGTCGTCAAACTTGAAGTGGTCCTGTTCGAGCACGCTCAGACGCTCGCCCGGGCCGAGGGTGACATTGCCGTGGGTCGGCGACAACTGTCCCGACAGAATTTTCATCAAAGTCGATTTGCCGGCGCCGTTCGCACCGATTATGCCGTAGCAGTTGCCGGGAGTGAATTTCAGGTTCACATCCTGAAACAACACCCGTTTGCCAAACTGAATGCCTAAATTATTGGTTGTAATCATTATTTTTCTACCTTAGAGATAATTATCCATAAAAAATCGACTGCAAAGGTACAAAAAATTTACGTCACCACGAAATTTCCGCCGAAACTACCGTCTCGTATGAATAACAACCGCGGTTTCCGCAACTGAGATTGCGATTTATGCCGAAATAGTAGTGGTGCGATAAAAATCTAACCACTGTTATTAAAATATTAGTATTTAGTC
>CAMWJS010000011.1 GCA_947174635.1 uncultured Muribaculaceae bacterium | reverse complement strand
CACTCCATGATATGCGGCTCTGCGTTTAACATTTATTGTCGAACCGGCTCTAAATGCCATCTGCACCATTGCGCCTCCCATCAGTTCGCCTCCGGGAGAATATTCTATCAGCAATAACTGCATAGCCGGTGAGACGGCAAACAGACATGTGGCAGACAGGACGACCGCCATTGCGGTAAGATACTCATTTGAAGCGACAAAGAATATCGAGACAAGAGCAATCACCATAGTTATGGCGATATATTGCACGGTACGTGGTGGCGTATACCTGTCCCCCATTACCCCACCGAGATAGTTCCCAAGGCACATTCCACCCCCGACCAATACCATTAAGCCGGGCATATACACCACATTCATGCCCGCTTCCGACATCAGCGGAGACACATAACTGTACATGCAGAATATTCCTCCGTTACACAGCATGGTAGTAAAAATAAGCAACCACGGCAAAATAGATTTCAAGAAGCGGAACTGCGATTTGATATTGCTTTTAGGAAGGCTGCCGATATCAGGTACAAGCCGATGAAGCATATAGAATGTCACAATTCCCCATAATGTCGTAAACAGGAAAATATACCGCCAATTCAACATATTGCCTATTATGCTGCCGGCCGGAATTCCGACAAGATTTGCCACTGTCATCCCCATCACCATCATAGCGACAGCGGAAGTCGCCTTGTCTTTTGAAACAATCCGGCTCGCAACGAGTGCCCCGGTTCCAAAATACGCGCCATGAGGCAATCCGGCCACAAAGCGGCTTGCCAATGCAAAATAGTATCCCGGACTCAAGGCAAATGCAAGATTTCCGATAACATATAATACCATCAGCAGCAACAATCCTTTTTTCAGCGGCATGTTGCGCATTAAAACCGCGAATAGCGGAGCTCCGGCACAAACGCCAAGCGCATATGACGATATCAAGTGACCGGCCTGTGTTATCGACACACCAAGCCCATTTGCCAAATCCGGCAAAATGCTCATCATTACATATTCCGTAATGCCAAGCCCGAAAGTACCTAATGACAGTGCAAACAATCCCCGTTTCATTATTATATATAATCTAAGCTATTTTCGGACTGCAAAGGTACATATTTTTCTCCCGATACAGCATTCTTCCCTACTTTTAATATTACCTATCTAATCAAAAAACTGATTGAAGATAGTATCAGTTGGTTCTTCGGTGGTAATTGAGGGAATAGGAATTTCCGGAGTTGGTGAGGCAGTAACTGGAGACACTGCGGGTGAAGTTGGCTTAGCCGGGATGGAACGAGTTGGCGGAGTTGCCGGGATTTCGGTGTTGTCAATGGAGGTGGCAATGGAGTCAACCTGCATTTCTATAAGTTCGTCCACTGAAATTGTCGGGGTGCTGACGGGAGCGGTCCGGTTTACTTTCCCGCTGTTTTTATTCGGTGTAACGGGGTTGATTTTAGCTTCGGTATTTTTGGACTTGTTTTTGTTTTTCTTTTTACTGTCGCGATTGGCTGAGGCATAAATCTGATGGATTACGTCGGGGCGGCCCGATGAATGGTAGCGCGACAGATAATATGTCTCTCCGAGATTGCTTATGATGACGCCACGCGACGACGAGGCATGTATGATGTCGCCGTTGCCGATATATATCCCTACGTGGCTCACCCGGTTGCGATTTGAGCCGGTAGCAAAGAATACGAGGTCGCCTGGCTGAAGATTTTCTTTCCTGATATTGGTGCACCACTGCTGCTGTTCGCGCGAGCTGCGCGGCATCTTCACATTGAGCGTCTTGAGAAACACCTGCGAGGTCAGCCCCGAACAGTCGACCCCCTTTTTATCATTGCCGGCATATTTATACGGTACCCCGAGCCAGCGTGCAGCTTCCGCCACCAAGGCGCCAATCTGCTGAGTGTCGTAATGACGTGACTCCACGTCCGACTTCATTTCCTTATAGTCGACCTTACGGACAGGCACACCGCTATTCCCTCTTACCGTTTTCCTGGAAGAGTGACATCCCGCTATCCCTATCGCCATTGACGACAGAAGGAGGAGCTTCAACAAAGTACGCGCCGTAGTTCTCATTATGATTGATTACACAAATTTAATAAAATTTGATTTAAATCACACAGGTGTAATATTAAATATACTTAAGTGTAACAATTTCGCACATAATCTCTCTTTTTTATCGTTATATTTGCACATACCTAATTCATCAACGATTTATCAAAAATTTTTATTGCAATGAATTTGAAAGATTTTTCAAGGAAAATATTTGTACCGGCTCTTCTTGTCGGCGCAACAACCACAGCATCGGCATTTGAGAACGTTGATTTTACCCGCGCGGCCGAAGCCACAGTCAATTCTGTAGTTTCAATCAAAAGCTACGTAAAGCCTACACCGCAGCGGCGCAGTTCCGACATGGGCGGCTTCAATCCGTTTGAGGGTGACCCGTTCTTTGAATTTTTCTTCGGTCCGAGCCAGCCCCGCCGACAGCAGCCGCAGCGCAAAGAGAAAGAGGGCGCCAAAGAGGAACCGCAGATGCGCCAGAGCGGACTCGGCTCGGGCGTCATCATCAAGGACAACGGACTCATCATAACCAACAACCACGTAATCGACGGCGCCGACCGACTGGAGGTCACGCTTAACGACAACCGCTCGTTTGACGCGACTGTCATCGGCACCGACGCCACCACCGACCTTGCCGTCATAAAGATAGACGCCGACAGCCTACAGGCAATCACGATGGGCGATTCAGAAAACCTCCGTGTGGGAGAATGGGTGCTTGCCGTAGGCAATCCCTTCGGATTCACATCGACGGTAACTGCCGGCATCGTCAGCGCCAAAGCGCGCAATATCTCTTCGACCACCGGCTACCGCTCGCGTCAGAGCGTCGAGTCGTACATACAGACCGACGCAGCCGTCAATCCAGGCAACTCGGGCGGCGCACTCGTCAATCTCAACGGCGAACTCGTAGGCATCAACACCGCCATCTATTCGCAGACAGGCAACTATGCCGGCAACTCTTTCGCAATACCGACCTCGATTGTCAGCAAGATTGTTGACGACATCGAGAATTACGGCACCGTGCAGCGCGCACTTCTCGGAGTATCATTCACCGAGCTCAATCCGCAGGTAGCCAAGGAGAAGAACATCACAGCCGTTCCGGCAGGTATCTTTGTAGCCGAAGTGGTAGAAGGCAGCAGCGCCGATGACGCCGGCATTCTCCCCAACGATGTCATTACCTCAATCAACGGCAATCCGACCACCACTACCGGACAGCTTCAGGAAGAAATCGCCAAACATCGTCCCGGCGACACAATCACATTGTCGGTAATCCGCGACAACAAGCGCCGGAATATTGACGTGACATTGAAAAATGCCAATGGCGACAGCGAAATCACTACGAAAAACGATGTATCGACCTTGGGATGCAGCTTCAAGGAAGTCAACGAAGACACACTCGCCAAACTACGCATACCCTCCGGACTGCAGGTGACCGACATCACCGACGGCAAATTCAGGAAAGCAGGCATACGTGACGGTTTCATTATCGTCGACATCAACAACGTCTATGTCAAATCGGCCGACGATATGAAAAAACTTTACGACGCCATCATATCAAGCGACGAATACGACCACGTGATGTTCATCTCCGGCGTGTATCCCGGTTCTCCGCGCAAAGTATACTATGCCGTAGATATCGCACAATAACACATAAGAAGGAATGTAGCGAGCTACATGACTGATGACGAGATAGAAAGCGGCTGAAAAGACTCCGCCATAATATCAAAATAATTTTGAACAGTTACTTAGCATTACAACAATAATTATAATGTCGAAAATTGAGAAAAACTCAATTTTCGACATTATTTTGTTACAAAATAACTACCTTTGCGTATCTTTTGTAGTTATATGCAACTGTTTAAAATAATTTTGAACAGTTATGTATGCCACAAAAAAAAGACAAAATCAATTTATTTTCATAAAACAATGGATATAGTAAAAGCAGACCACGTCTCGAAGCAATTTGTCGGTCATAAGGCACTTGATGATGTGTCACTGGCAGTGCCCGAAGGAAGCATCTACGGCCTCCTCGGCCCTAACGGAGCGGGAAAAACGACCCTGTTGCGCATCATCAACCACATCACAGCCCCCGACTCGGGAACAGTTTATTTCTGCGGACACCAGCTGACACAGGCCGATGTCAATTCTATCGGCTATCTGCCTGAAGAGCGCGGCCTTTACAAAAAGATGAAAGTCGGCGAACAGGCCATGTTTTTTGCCCGCCTAAAAGGCATGTCGAAACATGACGCATCGGCGCAGTTGCATCAATGGTTTGAGAAATTCGGCATCACGGAATGGTGGAACAAAAAAGTGGAAGAGCTGTCAAAAGGCATGGCCCAGAAAGTCCAGTTCATCATCACCGTGCTTCACAACCCGAAACTGCTTATTTTCGACGAGCCGTTCTCCGGATTTGACCCCATCAATGCAAAGTTGCTAAAAGATGAAATACTCGAACTCCGCAAAAACGGAGCTACGATCATATTCTCCACCCACAACATGTCGTCGGTAGAGACTCTTTGCGATGAAATAACGCTCATCAACAAATCGCACAACATTCTTTCGGGCAACGTCAACGAGATACGCCACCGCTTTGGCGCCGACCGCTATCAGTTCACATTCGCCGGCGATGAACGCTCTCTCCTGGCTGCTTTCGGCGACAGGGTAGTGTCAAACATCTCCTCCGACAGAAACGAAGACGGCAACACCCGCATGACCCTTCGCTTCGCACCCGGCACAAGCCTGCACGACATTATAGCCACCGCAAACGACACTGTCGCATTAAGCTCATTCTCCGCCGACCTGCCGTCGATGGACGAGATATTCATCACATCAGTCGAAAACAACAACCGCAAGTCATGAACAATATATTACTCGTAATTAACCGCGAATACACACAGCGTGTACGCAAAAAAGGATTTATATTCACCACATTGCTTATGCCTGTCGTGATGCTGGCGCTGATGTTCGCACCCGCATTGCTGAGCGGCATCGGCAGCGCACCGGAGGCAATCACTGTCGTGGACAACTCGGGTAAAATAGCGCCCTACCTTATCGACCACTATTCACTGCCTTATGTAATCTCACCGCTGCCCGTCGATTCACTCCGAACCGATACAGATGTCAACACATTCCTTGTCATCGGTGAAGATATAATAGAAAATCCCACCTCTGTATCCCTGTACCACCGCGGTGGCGGTTCAATCGAGACCGAGACATTGATTAAAGATGACATCAAAAACGCCATCGAGGCGCGTCGTCTCGAAGACCTCCAGCTGGGCAATCTGAAGGAATTGCTCGGCGAAGTCGAGGCCGACGTCGTAATCAGCTCGCATAAAATCGATAATCAAGGCAACGAATCGTCATCCAATTCGCTGACAAGCTATCTCATTGGTATCGCCATGTCGTTTATCCTCTACATGTTTATTATAATTTACGGCCAGCTCGTCATGATGAGCATTATAGAGGAGAAAAACAACCGCGTTCTCGAGATAATCGTCACCTCTATCAAGCCGACACATCTCATGCTCGGCAAGATAATCGGCATCGGGGCCGTTGCCATCACACAGGTGATAATATGGGCGCTGCTGATCGCCGGATTTATTACCTTTGTCCTCCCGGGTATCGCAGGCGACCAGATGTTTGCCGAGCTTGCAGCACTTAAGGCCGGCACACTTAATCCTGCCGACGCGACCACCGACTTCGGCGTGCTTCAGGTGATGGCGATGCTCAGCTCTCTCAGCTACATTTTCTCTATTTTCGGTTATCTTATACTCTTCCTTATCGGCGGCTTCATGCTTTATGCCTCACTCTATGCCGCCATCGGTGCATCGGTCGACAACGCCCAGGATGGCGCACAGTTGCAGGTGTTCTGTATCGTACCGGTGATTGTCGGACTGATGTTTGCCATGACGATAGGTCAGAACCCCGACTCATCGCTTGCCACAATACTCTCAATGATACCGTTCACAGCGCCGATGATTATGATGTCACGCATTCCTGCGGGAGTACCTGCGGGAGAAATCATATCATCGCTCGCCATCCTATACGTATCGATTGTAGCAATAATATGGTTTACCGCCAAGATATACCGTGTGGGCATATTCATGTACGGCAAGAAGCCCAACCTGAAGGAACTCATCAAATGGGCAAGATATAAGTGATATCCCGGTGCAGCCACGCACCGACACCCCAAATTACAGCAGCGGAACGATACTGACTATTGCATGCCGGGTATCGTTCCGCTCTTTTTGCATCGGCAGGTACAACTTTTGTTAAAAATGCAATATTTGGTGAAACCGCGCGTTATTTTTACAGTGCCGATTGTTATAAATTCATTATTATTTTATAAATTTGCAGTTTGTAAAAACTATCGATAGAATATGAGACAACTGAAGATTACCAAATCGATTACCAATCGCGAAAGTGCATCTCTTGACAAATACCTGCAGGAGATTGGACGCGAAGAGTTGATAACTGTCGAAGAGGAAGTTGAACTCGCCCAGATGATTCGCAACGGCAGCGAAGCTGAGCGACAGCACGCTCTTGATAAACTCACCCGCGCCAACCTTCGTTTCGTGGTATCGGTTGCCAAACAATACCAGAATCAGGGACTCAGCCTTCCCGACCTCATCAACGAGGGTAATGTCGGACTTATCAAAGCTGCCCAGAAATTTGACGAAACGCGTGGTTTCAAATTCATATCCTACGCCGTATGGTGGATTCGCCAGTCAATCCTTCAGGCTCTTGCCGAACAGTCACGTATCGTACGTCTCCCCCTCAATCAGGTCGGTTCTCTCAATAAAATAAGCAAGGCCCTCTCGAAATTCGAGCAGGAAAACGAGCGTCGCCCATCTCCCGAGGAACTTGCAGAGACACTCGATGTGCCCGTCGACAAAATTGCCGACACCCTGAAAGTGTCAGGCCGCCACGTATCGGTCGACGCACCCTTTGCCGACGGCGAGGACAACAGTCTTCTTGACGTCATCCCCAACGACGACTCCCCTTCCGCCGACTCTTTCCTCAATCAGGAATCACTCTCAAAAGAGGTTGACCGCGCACTCAAGCAGCTCCACGAACGCGAAAGCGATATCCTGCGCATGTTCTTCGGCATAGGCTGTCAGGAAATGACCCTCGAAGAAATCGGAGCTAAATTCGACCTTACCCGCGAACGCGTACGCCAGATCAAAGAAAAGGCAATACGCCGCCTCAAAGGCCAGAAGAGCCGCCTTCTCAAAACATATCTCGGACAATAATCCGACATAATATAGACATTAGATTATAATTAGATTATAATTATATAGGTATAAAAAACGAGCCCCGCAATGGAGCTCGTTTTTTATACCTATAATCTGCCTGAATTATCGGATACGGTCGTACGATGACAGCGTGCGCTGGTCTTTGCCTATTCCACGATATGCCAGAAGCGCGAATACCAAAGCCCCAATCAGCAGAAGAACACCTCCGCCCCATTCAAGTGCGACAACTCCCTTAGGCGCATTGGGGCCATACAGCAGAAAACCGCCGGTGACAGCCGAACAGCATATCAGAACCATCGACAGCAACGTCACCTTCTTCTGCAGCTTCAGATTCTTATACATGAATATCGCAATAAACAGAAGTATTGCAATCAGTAGATTCAAGATTAGGTACACCGGAAAATCCTTAGGGCACAAATCAGCCGCCAGCGGACCAACCGCAACCGACGCGAACGGTAAAAATGCGAACAGAGCCATAAGCACTGTCGCAATCAAAAGAAACAATGTCTGTAAACGTTGTATTACCATGATAAAATATTTAAATAGTTGATTTATTATTTTTTTTGATTAATCATATATCCGCATATCTGACGGCATCAATCACCAACGGAAGCATTTTTTCGTCAAATCCAAGTCTGGATAGATTAAGGCTGTCATCCGACATTTCCTTGATAAATCCTTTCCAGCCCTCAGGTGAAGCCGACACATATTTACTATAGTAGGAAATCGCGCCGCGGAAATCACGATTGAGAAGCGACACATGCCCGCGGTTGATATAATCAAGCGACTGAGGCGACATGCTCAATATATTGTCATAGATTTTTTCTGCGGAGGCAAGGTCATTATTCATCAGCAACGACCAGGCAAGCGGCCTGAGCGGCTTTTCCGATTTTTCATCAAGATATTGAGCTTTATAGAATGCTTTAGACGCTTCGTCATACTTTTCAAGCGCCAACAGACACTGGCCGATATTCATAGCCGTGGAGAATTTATCGGGCTGCATTGCATCGAGTCGGCGGAAATAGTCCAAAGCCTGACTGTAGTTGCCGAGTTGCTTATGCGCCACAGCAAGTCGTTTGGTAGTCCACTGGCTGTTTCCTACCAGCAATTCCGACTGCTCGTAATATGTGATAGCATTGCCTGTGTCACCGAGACGCTGCAGGCAGTAGCCCATCTTCTGGTAGAGCGTAGCGTCCGGAAATATGTGCGCCTCGCGGAGTCTGAACACACCGAGAGCCTCTTTGTAATACTGATGCTTGAAATAAAATTCACTCACAAGCTGAAGCGTTGAGTCCTCAAGGAAATCAGACTGAAGCGGTTTCACCTCAATAAGATTTATCTCAGAAGCGAACGGATTTTTAAAATCATCCTTGCGGCGGAACAACCGGAAGAAACGGTACAGGTTCTGCACATACTTGTTGACAATATTCTTGCGTGTATCTGTCGAGAGGTTGAGCGACGCATTCTGGATTTCAGCAGCATTTATATTCTGAGCCTTTATTTGCGAAATCATCATGTTGCGCTGCGCCTCGGGCATCGACGCGAATGCAAGTACAAACGAATACTTGTCACTGTCACACATAAAGAAAGACTGAGCTATAAGCTCACCGAACACATTTGTGTCGTCGCCCAATTGCGCAACAACCGAACTGTCGGAATGAAACGGCAGAAACCAATTTGCCGGATTATAAAAAAACGGATATGATTTCAGTTGTGCGAATGTGCCCATCAGCACATCCCCACCCTCCTCCTGTATTTCCGAAAGCTCTTTCATACGGTCGGCAATGCCCGACGACTCAAGGAAATCCTGCCATTCCGGATTTTCCTCAAGCTCCGTCGGGTCAACACCCTGGCCGAAATCCGTTTTTATCCGCTTGTCGATTTCAGGCTTCATCTTTATCATTTCAGGCACAATCTCATCGCGCAGCTTCGTAGCGATACGTTCAGTGTCGCGCGTGCGTATCAATTCCATATACACGGTCTTGATATCCGACTGCCATCCCGACATATCACGCAACGCATCAATACGGGCAAGCACATCAGAAGGCAGCTCTTCGGCGCGGTTCACGTAAAGCAAAAGCAACAATGCGGTCAGAGCCGTCATCTTCAACTGCTCGTCGGCTGAGTCCGAAGCGTATGCATTGGCAAGCACCATAGCCCTTTTGCCGTCAAAAAATTCAAAGCTCCCAAGCATTATTGCCGAAATTACAAGAATTTTCACATGGCCGGGCACTGACGCATCTCCCAAAAGCATATTGAGCGACGTCTCATCGTCGCCCGAGTACGGGAAATTCACCCAGACACTCTCAAACAGAGCCGTCTCCGCGGCTTCCAGTTCAAGAAGCGACGAGCCCTGGGCCACACCGGCTGCAATCGAGAACGCATCATTCGACTGCAGCTGCATGCGGTATCGCGCAACCGCCTCAGCCACTGCCGGGATATTCCCCGTTCTGACTGTCGTGTAATATACAGTCGAGCTCACCTGCGTATTGACAAGACGTGCAAGCCTGTCGAAAATCACACGCAAATCATTCCTGATATTATTATATATAATGTCGCGATGTGGATCCGCCACCCCCTCCATCGCATAGCGGAGCATGTAGCGGTATGCATCCTCCACCCTTGTGATACGGTCGGTTACCTCCCAGAGCATCTTTTTCTCCGAAATGGATTTCAGCATGACGATTGCCTCATACAGGCGACCACATGAAAGCAAATTATCAAATAATTCTTTTTTATTCAAAATATCGTTTTCTGCCATACAAATTTCATGTTTATGCAAAGATAACAAACATTGTTGCAAATATCTTGCCAAAAATAAAAATTATTGATTTCAGCCATATTTTTTAATAAAAAAAATTCTTTCAAATCTATTGCAAAGCACAAAATTAAAACGTTATATTTGCAAATGAAATATATCCGGCGACACCGTCGGAGACATTTGAAATGAATATATTTTTCTATATACCTTAACCTAATTTATAGAAATCATGGACATTAATACCATCATCAACAACCTTGAGGCTAAACACCCTGGCGAAAAAGAGTATTTACAGGCAGTGAAAGAAGTGCTTCTTTCTGTAAAAGACGTCTACAACCAGCACCCCGAATTCGAGAAAAACAAAATCATAGAGCGTATGGTCGAGCCCGACCGTATAGTGACATTCCGCGTAACCTGGCTTGACGACAACGGCGATGTTCAGAACAATATCGGCTACCGCGTGCAGTTCAACAACGCTATCGGCCCGTACAAAGGCGGCATCCGTTTCCATGCATCAGTCAACCTCTCCATCCTCAAGTTCCTCGGTTTTGAGCAGACATTCAAAAACGCGCTCACAACCCTCCCGATGGGTGGCGCCAAAGGTGGCTCAGACTTCTCCCCGCGCGGCAAAAGCGACCGCGAAATAATGCGCTTCTGCCAGGCATTTATTCTCGGATTGTGGAAAAACCTCGGCCCCGACCGCGACGTTCCCGCCGGCGACATCGGCGTAGGCGGACGTGAAGTAGGTTATATGTACGGCATGTACAAACGCCTCGTCAACGAGCACACCGGCACATTCACCGGCAAAGGCCTTGACTTCGGCGGCTCTCGCATCCGTCCCGAAGCCACCGGTTTCGGAGCCCTCTACTTCGTTCAGAACGTACTCGCCCGCAAAGGCGAGACTCTCGAAGGCAAGACCGTTGCAATCTCAGGTTTCGGAAACGTGGCTTGGGGTGCGGCGCTTAAAGCCAACGAACTTGGCGCGAAAGTTGTCACCATATCCGGACCCGACGGATATATCTACGACCCCGACGGCATATCAGGCGACAAAATCGACACTATGCTCGAACTGCGTGCCACCGGTGAGGATATCGTAGAACCTTACATCGAAAAACATCCCAACGCCAAATTCTTTGCAGGCAAGAAACCCTGGGAACAGAAAGTCGACATAGCTCTCCCCTGCGCCACTCAGAACGAACTCAACGGCGACGACGCAAAACAACTCATCGCCAACAACGTTCAGCTCGTAGCCGAAGTGTCCAACATGGGATGTACTCCCGAAGCAATCGACGCATTCATCGAACACCGCATCACATACGCCCCCGGCAAGGCAGTCAACGCCGGCGGTGTAGCCACTTCAGGCCTTGAAATGAGCCAGAACGCCATGCACCTGCAGTGGAGCGCCGAAGAAGTCGACCAGCGTCTGCACGGCATCATGAACGACATTCACCATCAGTGCGTCAAATACGGCGAAGAACCCGACGGATACATCAACTACATGAAAGGCGCCAACATCGCCGGCTTCATGAAAGTTGCCAACGCAATGATGGAACAGGGTGTCTGCTGACGCACCGTATCCTCCCCCGATATCTCAATAACGGGAAACATAACTAAAATAAAATCGGCCGGAAAAACCGGCCGATTTTATTTTAGTTCGCACTACATGGGCATAATCTAACGGGTAAAATACATATTTCAACCGCTCGCCACATATTGAATATTGAATAGTGGCGCCCCCATAGACTTACACGTTTGGAAGTCTGATGGAAGCATACTCGAACTCCGAAATTGTATTTCCCTGCGATACAATTTTTACGGAGGCTGGCGCAACGTGAAGATACTTTCCTCCGGCGAGTGCCGCAAAATCCGCGACTGTGCATCTTCCGAGTGAACGACTGCGAAGTGTTTTTATAGTGTCCACTGATTTTTTATGCTACATATGCTAATACATATGGATTTGTTTTTGAATTATTAAAAATAATGCGTATCTTTGGATTAAGATTTAAAGATTCGCATATGGTTAACAAATACCTAATAAAAAATGCTTGGTTCATTACTCATGAGACTTTAGGCGATATTATGTGTTTTGTCGCAACCCCTAAGGTTGAGACAAGTCCAAATACACTTGGATATCACCTCGACAATCAACTTGATGAAGTATTTCGATTCCCTGGTTTTTGCGAAATAGTAGAAAATATTATTCCGAAAATGGATGTTATCGGGAATAATTTATGGCAAATGCCTACATATGGCGAACTTATTGAAGTCGAATTCAATCTTTCCGACTTCAAAGATCAACTAATTTATCAGTCAAATTATGGTCGAGATGTTGTTTTTCATACATCATTGGATTGTTATGATTAGACCCGAAATAAGCGTCTTTTAGCGCGTCATATTGAGTCCATAACTTTGTGGAAAACAACCACAAGTTATGGACTTTCTTAATTATAACTCCGTTGAGAGGCTGCCCGGCTATGAAGCCCGCGCCGCGTTTACCGTCTACTCCGCGTCAGTGTTCCGCGAAGACGTTGACATCGTGCCGACTATCGTTGACGATAGACTCTCATCCCGTGGGGCGGCGACAACCTTCAGCTCATCGACCGGAAGCCTGTTATTGTCGCTTAAAACCTGCCGACAGCCACGGTCGTATTTCCAAAATCCTTTACGCCAACTGGCGAAAGGCGGTCAGCGACCGCTCGCAGATTGAGGAAATCGACCTGCTCGACCCGGCTTCGCCGTTGCGGTATGCCGAACGTCAAGTACGGTGGTGTGAGGGAGCGGTAGACACGAAAGCAGGAGATAAACACCTGCGATTAGTGTTTACCTCCTACTCGATTTTAGATATTGAGGTTTACATATTTGCCTTGTAATACTCGACATATTTCATGCCGACATCGGGCGTGTCGGTAGTTATCATATCTACACCTTTGTTGATCCACTCCCCGATTTCTTCACTTGAATTTATTGTCCACACATTGACAATAAGTCCGAGTTTATGAGCATCGTCGATGAATCTCGGATTGGCATTGAGCATCGCGCCATTGAAGTCAATCGAGATTTTCCCGTCATTATTGAGCTGGGCAGGCGTACGCACCTGTGATGCATTGTCACAGAGGAATTGAACCATATATTCAGGATATTTAGCCGCAAGCGCCTTGCATGTCGCATAATCAAATGCTATATACTCAGCCATATCCTCCAGACCGGCAGCCTTGATTGCATCAACAGCAGCCATTGCAGCCTCTATCGTGCGCGCTTCGCTGGAGTGCGTCTTGATTTCAACAATCAGCTTGCAGTAATCGCTCTCCTTGAGTATCTCGAGATAATCGTCAAAGGTAGGAATTGTTTCGCCGTTCGACAGCTTTTTGTCTTTTATCGCATCATAATTGGAATCCTGTATGGTGACTCCGTCAATCGACGGGTCATGGTTGACAACGAGAACATTATCCTTAGTAAACCAGATATCTGTTTCAGCACCGTATGTCTTAAGCTCGATTGCGTTACGCAGAGCTGCACGTGAATTTCTCGCTGCTCCTTCCTTCGACCAGTAACCGCGGTGTGATACTATATGTGCTCTGCTTTCAAAATTGCGTACTTTGAGAAACTCCACCGAGCCCAGAGGCTGTATCCGTTCGCCGCGCTTGAGCAATACATTGAATGTGCCGCTCTTCACATCGTCAGGCAGGACAACGGTAGCACAATCTTCGCCGACTTTCGCCGGAAGCTCCCAAAGTGTAGCTCCGCTCTCAAAAACTAACTCATCACCTTCCTCAAATCCCAGACCGTAAATCGGATATACCGCACCGGCTTTAACCTGCACATTCTTAAGCATAGTGATGTTTTCGATAACGGGATGCGTAGCCGCTACTCCTTCCTCTACATCTTTATAAAGACGTTCTGCCTGCTCTGAGGTCAACGCATCGTCATATATGCGGGCCAATACGATCTGTCCGTTGATACCATTCTGCACGCCGGTTGTCTTGTTTCCGCCGGGCACACACGCGTCTCCGCCGATACAGAAGAAGTTTGCACCATCTTTAGCTTGGATAAAGTTGCTGCCATCGAGAGTGATTTCATTATTGAGTTTTCCATTTACATAAATTCTTGCCTTTTGCGCATCCTTGTCCCATACGCCGACAATATGATAATATGCGTGAGGCTCAGGCACGACATCACTTGCCGCCCACTGCCATGAACTGCCTGTGCCGGTAGAGACATTGGGAAGGAATGTCAATGAGTTAAGACTATTTGGACCGCTCCACGAACCCTTGATCATAATTCCTGTACCGCCCGCCTCATGCGATGCAAATATCTTTGCCTCCACATTCGGTATATTGCCGGTGTATTCAGGCATAAACATTACCTCAAGCGTATGACCGTCGGCAAGCGCATCCTTAAACGCCTGGTTATTGCTGTAGTCGATACGGTAGAACTGCTCGGCCACATCACTGTTACCCCATTTGTTGTCAGTCAATCTCGTCACGTAACGGTTAAACAGGTCGCTCCATTCAGTCGTAGCATTGCCACCACGTTCCACCTCGAATTTCATCGGAGAGATATCCTCCGCTGTTCCATCTGCCTTAAACACCACATCAAGCAGATCGGCTTTAGGCATCGGAGCGGGTTTTGTGATGTCGACGGCCTTGTAAAGAAGTTCGGCCTGCTCGGAAGTAAGAGCATCGTCATATATTCGCGCCAGCACAATACGGCCGTTGATTCCATTCTGCACGCCGGTGGTCTTGTTGCCACCGGGCACACATGCATCGCCGCCGATACAGAAGAAGTTCGCGCCATCCTTTGCCTGAATAAAATTGCTGCCGGCTATGTCGATTTCGTTCTTCAGGACGCCGTTGATATATATATTGGCTTTCTTTGCCTCCTTGTCCCATACACCGACAACATGGTAATAGCTGTTTGACTCAGGAACAACGTCGCTTGCCGCCCACTGCCATGAACTGCCTGTGCCGGTCGAGACATTGGGGAGGAAAGTCAATGAGTTAAGATTATTTGGACCGCTCCACGAAGCCTTGAACATAATTCCTGTTCCACCGGCCTCATGCGATGCGAACACCTTCGCTTCACCATCGGGAAGCGATGTATATTCGGGCATGAACATCACCTCGAGAGTATGACCGTCGGCAAGCGCATCCTTAAACGCCTGGTTACTGCTGTAGTCGATACGGTAGAAATCCTTGGCGACATCACCGTTGCCCCATTCGTTGTCGGTCAATCTTGCCACGTAACGATTGTATTTATCGCTCCATTCAGTCGTGGCATTGCCGCCGCGCTCTACATCGAATTTCATCGGAGACACGTCCTCGGCCGTTCCGTCGGCGTTGAACACGACATCAAGCAAATCGGCCTTAGGCATCGGAGCCGAGAATGTAATCGCATCCACCTCATCGGGAGAAAATGAATAGACTACGTTGCCATCGCCATCAACAGCATCCAGCATATTGCCGACACCCTTCACTATGCGGTCCGTATTCTCTGCAGGAATTATCTGCACCACTTCGCCATTGCGGTGAAAATACAAGAAATCGGCAGCATAAACTGACAGAGCAGCTGCTCCCATGGCGAGCAATGATATGGTCTTAAATTTCTTCATGGTTATCTGACAATTTTATATGTTTGGAATATACCGCCGGCCTCCACTACGACAATACTGAGACCTTTGCCGTTGACTGTCATCGTTGCCGTACAAGATGCGGGAGCACAATGTCCGGTCATTTCACCAAGCACATTATAAATACGTATTTCAGATATTTCCGAGGCGCTCGTAACCGACAGGATATCGCCTGCCAGATAAACTGTCGTGCCGGTATTTTCAATTGATGATACTCCACTGGATTCAATCGGTCTAAACGCGAAATATCCCAATTTGGATAAATCAATATCTACATTTTCCCCAACCTCGGGGATTAATATCATATTGCCGTTGTTAAACTCTATACGCTTTACCTCGGTCGCCGTCCCTAAGGACTCGCCTGAGGGAGTGTAGACATACACATCTTTTGCGACAGCATCCGTAACAGACATCAGGCCAAGTCCGATAAGGATGGAAAAAACACTGTGTTTCATGGAAAAAATTACATTTATTTGACAAAATAAAGCGGGCAACCCACCTTATTGTTAGAAATAATTATTAAGCAAGCCATAAAAATCAATTCCGCATATTACTAAAATCTAAAACCTTTTAATTTTTATGGCTTGCTTGTCTGAAAACCTTAAATCTTAACTTTGTATATTCTGTTGACAGATGCACCGACAACCGACACTACATAGATACCGCTCGAAAGATTATCGGCAACAACACCTTTTGAGATACCCTTCTTTTGCGACACCATATTTCCGGCAAGATTTACGACCTTGACATCGACCGGCTCAGGAGAATATATCACCTCCACCATATTGTTTCCGCATGATAATTTCACGAGATCCGTATCGGCCGAATCTATACCCGCAGTTCCGTTGCCATTATTGGAAATAGCATTGTTGGGCGAAAGATATATCGTAGTCATTGTCTCATTTCTGGTATTGACGATAATCTTGTAGCGACCGTCCTTGGTAATCTTCCATTTCGAATCCGCACCATCGGTCGTCCTAATGGGAACAGTACCTTCTGCCAGTGTATCTGCTATATAAGGATGGTAGTTTTCGTCAGTCCAGCTCTTCTCGGTCAGGATTTTAAAACGGTCCGGCTCGGTATCGCCGTCCCAGCCTATTCTGAGTTCGCCTTCCCATATCAGTTCGTCAGGATTTTCCGGATTGGGGACAAATCCGCAGATACTGTCATCCGAATAATCCCACGACCTTTCGC
The DNA here is from genome assembly GCA_947174635.1 of uncultured Muribaculaceae bacterium. Classification (GTDB taxonomy): domain Bacteria; phylum Bacteroidota; class Bacteroidia; order Bacteroidales; family Muribaculaceae; genus JAGBWK01. The sequence continues at coordinate 46,147 of CAMWJS010000011.1, read as the reverse complement.
AGCAACCGCCTACAATATACAGATATTTATGCGGTATATGCTTTCTGCCCATGTATTTATGTTCGCTGCACGATATGTACACAATATAGTCCCCGGGAACCGAGACACTCCAGCCTCGGGTATCGGCATCGGTTGTCATGTTCAATTTAGACATAAAGCCCTTGCCGAACGACAGATCGACATCTTCAAACACCGGCACAAAATAGCGGGTGTCATCCCCCTTGACCGGAGTATCCATCAGTATGATATTGCCGGCCTTGCACGTAATGCTCTGCTTGAACTCGAAATTCTCGATTTTTGCAACCTCGATTACCTGATTGTCAAGAGCTGAGCCGGTCATATAATATTTGTCAGGATAAGTCAGGTCGGCGATGGGTTCGGTCAGACATACATTCATGCTTCGCAAATCGACAGTTACGACATAGTCGCCGGTCTCGTCAACCATGAACTTGTTGTCAAGCATATCGGGAAGCTGCCAGTTGGCATAGAAGTCAAGATTGTGGATTTCACCTTTCTTTATCAGTTCATCCTTAGTGGTTGCGACTACATGCTTATGCCATCCGTCATTCGAATTCATAAATTTGAACGGTTCGCCGGCTTTAAGCGTGCCTGTCCACATAAAAACACCACGGTCGATTCTACTCATTGGCGTAGCACTGATATTCCAGCCGCCCTTTACAGCAGTGCCGACAATATACAGCTGCGTGTACTCTATGGAATTTGACATGCCGGCAAAAACCGACAGACTGCATAAAAAGACAGTCAATAATGATATTACTTTTTTCATGGCTATAGTCTATTTTGATACCTTTTCAACAGCTACCTGATTGTCGGCAATTATCTTGCAGACATACATCTGTGAAGTGGGGAGCATTGTCAATTTTTCAGAAAAGCGGGAAATATTCTGATATTTACGGTTCAGGCATTCCGCTCCGGCCAGATTAAACATTGCGAGTTCCACACTGTTCTTATTCTGTCCGAACTCAGCCGTCAGCGTATCTGATGATTTGTCGTAGAATATTTTGGGAGCATCCACAGTAATGCCGGCAATTCCTGATGCCGATTCTTCGATTTCCACGGTTACCGCCGATGCGCATGAATTAGACGGGATTTCCACGGTCGTGCACTTGCTTTCGGGTGCATAGCTGTATTGGGTCGAAACGACACCATTTATTTTAACAGCCTCAGGCGCATTGGAGTTATATATGTTGACGGTATAAGCCTTCGCTGCAGGAAGATTGTCAACACTGCCCTCTCTCGGATAGATCATCAATGTGCGTTTGTTTCCCGACTGCGACTGGGTGAAGGCGGTGGTTGCAAATGCCACGTCATAATCTGAATTATCTCCTTCATCCTCGTAAAGCTTACCGCTTCCTTCCTTACCGGCAACAACATTGAGAATAATATGGTCGGGATGCTCGGTTACATTCTTCACACTCGCAGGATTCAACGGCACTATCGAGCCTTCACGATAGAAATACGGAATATCGGTTTTTGAGAATTCCATAGTCATCGTGCACGGACCCTCGATAAGCTCGTTTGTGGCAACGCTCCACCAGTTTCCTTCCGGGAACCAGATAGTCTTGGTGCTGACGCCGTTTTCCGAAGCCTCTACGATAGGAGCCACGAGGATATCATTGCCGAAGAAATATTCCTCTTCAAATGAATACGCCTCCTCTTTATCGGGATATTCATAATAGAGCGGACGACACAGTGAGATACCGGTATCGTATGCCTCGCGGGCCATCGTGTAGATATAGGGGAACAACGCGTAGCGGAGTCTGACCGCCTCAAGCATATCGGGGAAGTTGGGAAATTTCCATATCTGACGCTCTATACGTGAGTCATTGGTCGCATGCGTTCTGAATATCGGAGTGAACACACCGAACTGTATCCAGCGAAGCACAAGCTCAGGGTCATTGACCGTTTTCTCATCTGTAAACGCATGCCCGCCAAGGTCATGTCCCCAATAACCGTAACCTACGTTTGATGCAGTAGCGGTAAAATAAGGCTGGAATGCAAGCGTGGGGAAGTTTATCAACGCATCGCCTGAAAATCCGATCTGATATCTGTGGCTGCCAAGACCGCCCCAGCGGTGGAATATTACAGCTCGGTTATCCGGACGGTTTACGGCCATGTCATTATAGAAAACGTGGTTACACCAGAATGTCTGTCCGAGACCGTTCGTATACGGACTTGTGAGATGTTGCTGCCAGTCAAGCCACCAGAAATCCACACCTTCACTTTCATGTTCACGGATTATGGTGCTGAAGAACGCGTTGGTAAAATCAGTATAGTCGAGATACCAGGGAATTGTCTTGCCGGCCGAGCCTTTTACATCATATTTGCCTCTGAGCTCTTCATTCATGGCGGTAAAGAACTCCGGCGACTCAACGCTGTTGACACCGTCTGCCGGATGCAGGTTCAGAGCCACTTTGAAATTCCGGTCGTGCATCTCCTTCAGGAGGCCTACAGGATCAGGAATAAGATTTGTATTCCATGACCAGCCGGTCCATCCGCCTCGGCCCTCCGACATGCTCCACGAATTGCCGTTCCAATGCCAGTCCATGTCAAGAATCATGACATCGGTAGGTATTTCATTCGACGAAAGGCTGTTCATGATTTCACGGTAATCGTCTGCCGAATACGATGAATATTTACTATACCAGTAACCGAATACATACGACGGAGGAAGAGGTATCTTGCCTGCAATCAAAGTATAATCGGAAAGAGCCTTTTTATAGTTGTTTCCATAACCAAGGAAGTAGACATCCATAGCATGCGGATCCTTACGATCTGCCCACCAGTCATAACCAAGCTCCTCATCCGGCTCCAGAGCAAACGAACGGCTGCCGTCTGCTCTCGCCGATGACCATGAGTCTTCAATGACTGCCCAGCCGGAACGTGAGATCAGACCGTCTTCCATCTCTGACCTCTTGTTCTGTCCGTTGCTTCCGTCAAGAGTTCTGCAAGTACCTTTGAGGTTCATCGGATCGGGTTTGCCGGGATACCAAAGCACTTCGCGGCCGTTGTGGTTCATTGTGATTGAAAGATTTGACGATGACGCCGGAAGAGTATGCGGATTTGTTCCTTTACGGTATTTCAGACGAAGTTTGTCTGTTTCAATATACAGGAACGTTGCATCCTCCGAAGTCGTATACTGGGGGACGTCGAGATAGCGGTTGACAACCGTAAATGTCGCACGGTCTTCAAAAACACCTTTATCACTGTATTCGATACGTATCATTTCGGGAGTCAACACAGTGAATCTTGAGTTGCCGCTTATTACGACAGCCCCCGGATCGGCTTTCGGATTGCCGGGATTCTCTCCTCTAAGCGTTATCGCGCCTAAAAGAATAAAGGACAAGAGATAAAAAATACTTAACTTTACTTTCATGATATGTAATTAAAAATTAATATTTCTCCCGAAATGCACGAGACAATACACTTCGGGAGGAATTCTTAGGAATTATAATTTCACTTTGTAAACTTTGTCACCAACTTTTTTGATGAATATTCCGTTTGACGGATTGGCGACAACGATACCCTGAAGATTATAATAGACAGCGCTGGCTGCATTATCTTCAACAACGCCTTCAATGCCATTCAAAGGAGCCTTGGTGATTGCAATTGAGCCCTTCTGCAGATCTATATCGATATTGTAATTTCCGGGTTCGGCGATTTGCCATTTGCGGTCTCCGGTTCCGTCTGCGACTATTTTGGTGTAATCGATGTTACCGTCTTCATCAAGGCCGGCAAAATACCACGGACCATCCCAGGCGCCATAGTTATATCGGTTTGTCTCGATTTTGAACTCACCTTCTTTAAGTTCACCGGTCCATGTAAATCTGAACGGATCCTGCTCCCCGCCCCAGGTCAATTGAGTTCCGGCTACCGGCTCCCATCCGCCTGCAGTCGCATTGCCTACGAGAAAAAGCGCATTGAATCTGATAGGATTATCCTGATACTCGGCTTTTGACACCGAAACAGTCATGTCATCAAGATTGCATTCCACATAATAGTTTGCACTCTCCGCTACTTTGAACTTATTGTCATTGCCGCCTTGCATAAGACCGGAAATATCATACGGATCTGTCGAAGCATTGCGGTACTCCTTGTTGGGATCTGAAAAGTCCTTTCCAAATGTGAATTTGAAATCTTCGTCGGCTTTCAGATAACCGATACAACTGAACACATTCTCATTGTCAGGAGTCTGGGTCATCAGAATACCGTCAACAATGCTCCAGCCTCCGGGAGTCGCACCGCCGATAATATTCAAATGATCTACTGCAGATGCGCCAAAAACTGTTGACAATGTCAGGATGGCCGAAGCCGTCAGCTTAGTAAAATTAAACATAGGATAAAATTTTTTAATTAGTGATTGGTTTGATTAGTTTTTTAATGGTTTAGATATGAATATCAATCTGAAATTTCAATTACAAAACTATATATAGACTGTCGGTTTTAAAACAGCAATGTCTCATCGGTAGAAAATAAGTAGTAATTTTAAGCACTATACAATATTAATACACTGTATTACAATAAAATATATTTTTCTATATACCAACAACCGGTAGTAATGCAAATGCCATATTTAGGCGCGATACGGCCTTGATTTCTTAAATATTTCACCGGATGATGCGTCATTATTGGCTCATAAATGAAAGGAAATTGGAAAATCTGACAGCACCCCGAAACGCAAAGTGACATCGAATTTTAAACAGTGTCCTATACAATCTTGATTTTTTTTATTAACTTTGGGTACTATGTTTAAACTGATTCTGAAAAACTTTATAATATTGCTTTTGTTGACGGCAACCACCGGATGCTCATCGTCGCATACCAAAACAGACTCTCTGATGTCGGAACTTCACAAGACGATTCAGGACAGGGAGCTCTATCTGTCACAGAAAGAAAATCGGCTGAACGAATTAAGGCACGCCCTATATTCGGCATCAGACGACAACACGCGTTTCCTTGCTTTGGGCGACCTGCTTGACGAATTCAGACCATACAACACCGACTCGGCATTCGCATACTGCCGACTTCGGGAAAACTTAGCCATGAAGACCGGCAATCCCGAATTTATCACTAACGCCCGTCTGAACACCGCAAACGTTCTCGGTAGTATCGGCATGTACAAAGAAGCTTTGGAAATTGTGGATTCAATTCCCTACAGTACCATCCCTGAATATCTGCGCCCCTACTACTATTATATAAAAAGAACAGTAGCATCCTATCTGATCGATTTCTCCGTCAGAAATGAGGAGAAAGATAAATATATGGAAACATTCGGGGCCTACCAGGATTCATTGCTCTCATTATGTCAACCCAACACCCTCTCCTACATAATTGATATGTCAGATAAACACATACGTAACGGAGAATACCATAAATCAGTGGAAATCCTTGAAAATTATCTGGCAAACAACAAATACTCCACCCACGACAGGGCCATCGTTGCCAATTCTTTGGCATTGGCATACCAAAAACTCGGCAATACCGAAAAGCAGAAAGAGAACCTGCTGATATCGTCCATCGCCGACCTGCAGGCATCCGTGCGCGAATACGTCTCGCTGCGTCAGCTTGCCGTCCTCCTTTTTAAAGAAGGGGATATTGACAATGCCCACAAATTTCTCAGCATTGCAATGGAGGACGCCAAAAAGTGCAATGCCCGCATGCGAATTCTCGAAATTAACGACATCTTCCCAATCGTCAACTCAGCCTTTGTGAGAGAAATACAGCTGCAACGCCAACGCCAACAGACACTCACTGTGATTATCAGTGTTCTTGTCATATTCCTTCTCATTGCAGTCATGTGGATTTGGAAGCAAATGAAAAAAACTTCAAAAGCCCATCAACAGACCATTGCCGCCAATAACCAATTGAAAAAACTTAACGCTGAACTCGAAGATTTCAACATACGTCTGACCGAAGCCAATCATGCCATAGCTGAAAATTCCAAAATAAAACAGGAATACATAACTCAATATATGGACCAATGTTCATTATATATTGAAAAAATCGACGCATACAGAAAATCGCTTAACAAACTGACTGCTGCCGGAAAAATCGATGAGCTGAAGAAAACCCTGAAATCGACTGATTTGATGGACGAAGAGCTCAAAGCATTCTATCGCAACTTCGACTCAACATTTTTAAAACTATTCCCTAATTTTGTCGATGACTTCAATAAACTGCTTAAACCCGACTGTCAGATTGTATTGAAAAAAGCAGGTCAGTTAAACACCGAACTTCGAATTTTTGCACTGATCAGACTTGGCATTACCGATAGCGAAAAAATCGCACAATTCCTACGGTACTCCGTCATCACAATATACAATTATCGCGTCAAGACCCGAAACAAAGCAGCCGGCAACCGAAAAGAACTCGAAGAAAGAGTCATGGCGATTGGCGGCCTCCCCCTGTAAAACCGCCATATCCCACCATCATTAGAGCCGGTTCGACAATAAATGTTAAACGCAGAGCGGTCAATCGTCGAGCGATGTTCTTCAGGCTTTGAGGGAGCGATGGGGCTCCATCGTGACCGAAAAGCCTGAAGAAGAGCGCCGGCGAGTGACCGCTCTGCGTTTAACATTTATTGTCGAACCGGCTCTAATATTGCTCCCCCCGCCGACCGATAGAACCATAAAGCTGAATAGCTATAGTTCTATCCCCCGCTTCATGCCGTATAAAATATACGAATCAAATACGTCAATGTCCTTACACACCGCAAAAATACAACCGCATTCCGGTGAAAATGCGTCAAAATGTTACAGTCGCCACTGACAACATCCACATTTTAACGATTTTTTTTAATCTACCCTCAACCATTTATTCATTAAGGACGTTTTGATAATAAAATCACAAAACATATATGTCTAATCTAAAATTATTATGACTATGAAAGGTTTTACTATCGCAATTGCAGCATTTGGCGGAGCCCTTGCTGGCGCAGCTATCGGTTTATTGTTCGCACCCCAGAAAGGTTGTGAGACAAGAGCAAGAATTTCTCAATATCTCCGTGACCACGGCATCAAATTGCGCAAAGATAAATTTGATAAAATCGTCGACGAAATAGCAGACGAACTCGAAACCCAGAAATAACTACATCACCCACCCGTTTCAACCATCGGTCGAGTGTTTGGGACTGTAATTCCACTGGGTAGCGCAATCAAACCTCGGCTGTAATGAATAAACACAGAGCCACCGTCAGAGGAAGGTGTTAATTACCTCCATGACTGTGGCTCTGCTATCAAAAGCCCTGTACATCGTTTAATTATATATTTCATGGAAGCTTTCAAAGGATACTTCTCTCCGTTTCAACGCATCGCAAAGCTATATATCCACTCCGGAAAACTTACCGTTACCGAAGTCCTTACACAGATATTGACAGCAGTAGCCATCACATTCGTATGCCTCCTGTTCGTAATAATTTCACTGGCATTCGTCTCTTACGGAGTGATTGAGGCTTTGTCTCAACACATGGCTTCTACGTGGGCCTATCTCATTGTAGGCGGATTCTATCTGCTACTCATAGTGTTGATGATTATCTTCAGACGTACTCTTATTATTAACCCGATTGCCCGGTTTCTGTCAAAAATAATCCTTGACGCGCCCGACTCTCAAAACACCATCACAAATGAAGAAAAATAACACATGGAAGGGATATGACATGGAACAAATCCGCATTCTCCGCGCCACAACTGCACTTCGCATAGACATCGAGAAAGAACGCATCAAAAACATATTTTCAGCCGACTCGCATTCCAACGAAAAAGCCAGAAATGTTTTTGCATCGGCGACCGATATTGTAGGTGCTGCCGAATACGGCATAAAAACTTACAAAATCGTCAAGAAAGTCACCAATTTATTCCATAAAAAGAAAAAATAACACTAAATTTGCACTTCGTGTCAACTATCTTTTTACGGTCTAAATCCAATTCTCAGTAATGAATGATTATATAGAAACCCGCATAGACATAAATCCGTGCGATGAAACAGCCACCGATATTCTCGCTTCACTCCTGTGTGACATCGGCTACGAGAGCTTTGTGCCCGATGCCACCGGCACAACCGCTTATATCAAAAAAGAACTGTTCGACAAAGACAGCCTCGACATCGCGATAGAGACATTCCCGTTGCCCGGACACACCTTCAAGGTATCGACAAACGATATCGAGGGAAAAGACTGGAATGCCGAATGGGAGCGCAACTATTTCAAGCCAATAGTTGTCGACGGGCAATGTATAATCCATTCAAGTTTTCACAAAGACATCCCCGAATATCAGTATGACATCGTGATTGACCCGAAAATGGCATTCGGCACAGGACACCACGCCACGACATCACTCATAATCTACCGCCTGCTCCACACTTCGCTCGACGGATTATCCGTAATAGACATGGGCACCGGCACCGGCATACTTGCCATCCTTGCCGCCATGAAAGGCGCATCGCCCGTCAATGCCATTGAAATCGACCCATTCGCACAGGCCAATGCCGTAGAGAATGTCCGGCTCAACAACCACCCCGAAATCAATGTCATATTAGGCGATGCCGACTCTCTCGCCAATCTTCCGAAAGCCGACATCTTCATCGCCAACATCAACCGCAACATCATACTCAACGACATGGGCAAATACGCCGCGGCCATGAAGCCCGGAGCATCAATCCTGCTAAGCGGTTTCTATGAAGATGATGTGAATATGCTTCTTGAACATGCTCAGACATATCACCTCGAATTTCTGAGAGTAAGTTCACGCGACCGTTGGGCATGCCTTGAACTGCAAAAAGCCGAATGACAATGACCGGATTAAAATCAGCGATATTCATCACATCGGCAATATTGTCGGGAGCAATGACATTGTCGGCCCAGGAACAGAATTCAACCGACACCGACTCCTCTCGCTCCATAATTGCAGACAATAATACAGTTGCATCAGAACAGTCAGGCACATCCGCCACAACTGTCCCCGACACCCCCTTCTCCCGACATTTCACTTGGGGAGCATCGCTTGGCAGCTCAATCGACATGACCGGACAGGACATGACAGCCGTAGACATTGATGCATTCTTCGGCTACAAAGGCAATTACATCCGATTTGCCGGATTGGGCACCGGCATCCGCATGATGGTCAGCAACTCATCGCGAAGCTATCCCGTCTACGCCATGCTGCGCACAAGCTTCACTAAATCCCCGAGCTTTCTCTACCTCGAGCTAAAAGGAGGAGTAGGCTTCACCAATCTATACACCGACATATACCAACGCAATTTCGTCGGAGGTGTAACATTAGGCTTCACACTCGCCCACTCACGCACCTTCAGCAGCAACTTCTCCCTCGGCTACGAATACATGCCCCTCTCCAACGGAAAAATCGACGGCAACGACACCAAATTTAAAGATATCCACTACGCCTCAATCCGCATAGGCGCCTCCTTCTGAAAAAACGCATCCTCTTCACCTCAATAATTGCCGATTAACCCCATAAATAGTATTGCAAAACTCAAAATATACAAACCAATTGTAGGAACGCGATTCATCGCTGTTAACTTAACGAGCATGGTGTGGGGCGATGGCGGCTCGCCCTCGTGGTATTATTCTTATATACCGCAAGTTATAACAGAGGCGAGAGCGTCTCAAATGCGGTTCAAATCGCGGAGAGCCGAAGGCTCGGTGGTGTCACTATCCCCGTTCGACGCGTTAGCGGAGGGCGGGGTAAAAGAAATACGCACTGTACGAGCCCCCGGAGAGGGCGAGTGTGTAATGCACCTGATAAATTATTCTACATTCTACACAGTCACACTCTCAGCTACTTTTAGTGGAGATACCGTTGCCGCTCCCTCCACTAACTCTTCGGACGGGAATAGCGACATCCTCGATTGTGTTGCAAAACCTCCAACGGTAGGAATACACGGTCTGTGCGCCCGAACAACAGCCATTGATTATCTGCAACTTATCACATATACAGACCTTATATCCCTACTTTATTAGCCAGTATTATACAGTTCTGCAACACCCACGATTTACTTTGTATCTGAGACTTGCAAGTTTATATTGGTTTCACCGATAATTCATTGTATCCAATCTCGCTCGTTACATATTGATTTAGTATACCTATGCAACTATTCCAGATCATCCTCTATTTTAGCATTTCTATGATAACCATGCCTGACAAATGAGTCAACATAAATCAACTCCTTTATCCATTCTCCAGCTTTATTTTTCTTGTTCTGTAATCTAAAGAAACCACGAACAACAATATCATTGTCATTTATAATCTTTGTAAACCATTTGGAGTCCATTACAATAACCTCCTGTCCACTTTCATTTCTTATTCTTTGCTTTGGATTATACTTATTATCGACACTTTCAATCTTGGCAATAGTATTATTCGCTACAATAATTTTCTCAACAGGAGCATATTTTTTCAATGAAACATAATCAACGACATACGCCGATAGATGATTACATACAGTCCCATCCGGATTTGAAAATAAGCTTGGATCCGTAGCAAATTCATATGGAACCTCTACTACTATCTGATCTGAGCTATTTACATAGGCTTCACAATAACATCTTAAATAACTTTCTCCGTAAAGATTATTATACAACCATATAAAAAGTCTGTTATCACTAAAACCATATATAATAGTACCATTCCAAAGCTTAGACACAATTATACCACACTCTGATTGCTGTGAGAAATCATAAAAAAGTTGAGCCCATATTTTTTGGAATGCAGCTTCTCCTTTCTCCATTGCTCTTTCAAAAGAAGGCATAACCAATTCCGGGATGCCCCATTCCGGTTTCGCCGCACGTATTTTGGTTAATTTAGTATAGCAACGAAACAAATACATATTATTCATAGGGTTATCGGATTCGGCAATTTTTAATTTACCGATAAACTCTTCAATCCTATCTGTCAATAGCCACGAAATGACAGGCTGCTTTTTTATAACCATTACTTATTCAAAAATTAGAAATTTTGTATAATTCATTTCGCATACTTTTCTTCGCTCTCGAACGTCGAACAGCTGCATTTACCTTATTACCCAATTCTGGGTTCTGCTGTACAAATTTTAAAAAATTTATTCGTGTTGATGTGGATATTATTTCATCTTCATCATAAGTTTTATATCCATTTGGAAGGTGATTATAAACCGAACCCATGATTCTCAAAGCATTGATGTAATCTTCTCCATTTTCAAACATGTATTCAAGGAAACGGTATGCAATCAGATCCGCCTCATATTCCTGCTCTTTAGTATAATCGAAAATATATTTTTCTGTAGAAGCTTTAGCCTTATTTTGTAAATCCCTATTTAATAAATAGTTATATGTGCGATCATACGAATTTCCCGTCATTCCAGATTCAAGACCTGAAGCGAAGGCATTTAACCCGGATACAATACTTGCAGAAAGCTCATTTTTACGTCTCTTTTTAGCACCGGCATAAAGTCCGCGAAGACGATGTTGTAATGCACCGTGCGAAAACTCATTCGCTACAATACCCATTATAATCTCACGAGTTACACCTTTTCTTTGCAAGAGAGCTGATGTCAGACATATAACAAACGAATCTTCAGTAAGAGCATTAAACGAATTTACTTCATCAGAATATATTATATGCAACGAACATTTCAACGGTAGTGAAGATATTCCCATATCTATAAGCATGGTATCACAGAAACCTTGCATACTCTCTATAATTGATTCATTATACTGAGAATAAAAACGGGGAAATTCGGACAGCTTATTTAATGCTTCCTTCTCCGCGCCACGTTTTTTCTTTATATCACGCATAAATTTTATAAGCGATTCATTATAATATAATGTTGCCTGCCAAAATCTCACAGGATTGCCCTTTGGAACAACTTTAGCTGAATCTGATACATCATATTTTTCTATTAGCTTTTTGAATTCTTTATCCAAATCAGCCGAAGATGCAATTATTGCACACAAGAAGCAAATAACTACCGAACCAAATCTTTTCATCAAATATAAATAATTCTGTTTTACAAAAAAAATTTCCACTAAATAACACATAATATTAGATGCTAAATTACAAAAAAATTAGCAAAATAGACGTAGCAATGGCTTATTATTGCATATTGTTGCGAATTTCTATAAAAATGTTTGAATATGTAAATATTTGACACTATCTTTGTGAAAATTTTACAATATTATAGATTGTAAACAGGTTTCCAAACGACAAATCAAATATTGATATATGAGCAATCGTCTTTACATTTTCGACACCACGCTCCGCGACGGCGAACAAGTCCCGGGCTGTCAGCTTAACACGGTAGAAAAGATTGAAGTGGCAAAAGCTCTTGAAGAGCTCGGCGTCGATGTCATCGAAGCGGGATTTCCGGTCTCAAGCCCCGGGGATTTCAATTCTGTAGTAGAAATCTCCAAAGCCGTCACCTGGCCCACAATATGTGCCTTGACGCGCGCAGTAGAAAAAGATATAGAGGTTGCTGCCGAAGCTCTAAAATATGCAAAACACAAACGCATACACACCGGCATCGGCACATCCGACCCCCATATCAAATATAAATTCAACTCCACCCGCGAAGAAATCATCGAACGTGCCGTAAAAGCCGTCGCCTACGCAAAGCGTTTTGTCGAGGACGTACAGTTTTACGCCGAAGATGCAGGCCGCACCGACAACGAATACCTCGCACGCGTAGTGGAAGCCGTCATCAAAGCGGGGGCTACGGTAATCAACATCCCCGATACGACAGGATACTGCCTCCCCTCTGAATTCGGAGAAAAAATCAAATATCTCATCGATCACGTCGACGGCATTGACAAAGTCACCATTGCCACACATTGCCACAATGACCTCGGCATGGCCACCGCCAACACCATATCTGGCGTAATAAACGGTGCGCGTCAGGCCGAAGTCACAATCAACGGCATCGGCGAACGCGCCGGCAACACATCGCTCGAAGAGATTGCGATGATATGCTACTCCCACAAGGAACTCGGCATCACCACCAATCTCAACACCACAAAAATCTACAACACATCGCGCATGGTCTCATCGCTGATGAATATGCCGGTGCAGCCCAACAAGGCAATTGTCGGACGCAACGCATTCGCCCATTCCTCTGGCATCCATCAGGACGGTGTGCTCAAAAACCGCGAAAGCTACGAAATCATCGACCCCAAAGTGGTGGGCGTAGACGAAAATTCCATCGTGCTTACAGCCCGCTCAGGCCGTGCCGCTCTCAAGCACAGACTTCACGTGCTCGGCATCGAGCTTGACAAAGAGGCTCTCGACAAAGCTTACGAAGCATTCCTCCGCCTTGCCGATAAAAAGAAAGAAATCAACGACGACGATGTGCTCATGCTCGCCGGACAACACAAGAAAGGACACCGCATCAAACTTGATTTCCTGCAGGTCACCTCAGGCGTAGGCATCAAGTCTGTTGCAAGCATCGGTCTTGACATCGCAGGCGAGAAATTCGAGGCATGCGCTTCGGGCAACGGCCCTGTAGATGCTGCTATCTCTGCAATTAAGCGCATTATCAGCCGCCAGATGCTTGTAAAGGAGTTCCTTATTCAGGCAATCAACAAAGGCAGCAACGATGTCGGCAAAGTGCACATGACAGTCGAATACGAAGGAAACCACTATTACGGCTTCTCGGCCAATACCGACATCGTCAGCGCATCGGCCGAAGCATTCATCGATGCCATCAACAAATTCGTGCGATAATAATGCCGGGATAAGGCTCATGTGGAAATATTCCACATTACACCGTGCCGACCGGTTTTCAAACATAGCGTATAATCAACCCATACAATGAATACATTATTTGATAAAATTTGGGACAGCCACGTCGTTGCAAAAGTCGACGACGGCCCTACCCAACTTTATATCGACCGCCACTACTGCCACGAGGTCACAAGCCCGCAGGCATTTGACGGATTGCGCCGGCGCGGACTTAAAGTATTCCGCCCCGAGCGTACATATTGCTCCCCCGACCACAACATACCGACCGTCAACCAGGACAAGCCGATTGCCGATATGGTATCACGGCAGCAGGTCGAGCAACTGACAAAGAATGCCGGCGAATTCGGACTGACCCTGTTCCCTCTCGGCCATCCACGCAACGGCATAATCCACGTTATCGGCCCGGAGAACGGCCTTACGCTTCCCGGATACACCATAGTGTGCGGCGACAGCCATACATCAACCCACGGCGCGTTCGGCGCGGTAGCTTTCGGTATCGGAACCTCTGAGGTCGAGATGGTACTCGCCTCACAATGTATCCTTCAGGCCAAACCCAAGACGATGCGCATCACCGTCGACGGTACACTGTCGCCCGGTGTCACCGCAAAAGACATCGCCCTCTACATCATTGCCAAAATGACTACAGGCGGCGCCACCGGATATTTCGTCGAATATGCCGGAGAAGCCATCCGCGCGCTGTCAATGGAAGGACGCATGACACTGTGCAACATGTCAATCGAGATGGGCGCCCGCGGCGGTCTGATTGCTCCGGACGAGGTGACATTTGAATACTGCAAACGACGTCCCTACTCCCCAAAAGGAGAAGAATGGGAAAAAGCCGTGGCATATTGGCGTACGCTCCCATCGGGCGACGATGCCGTATTTGACAAGGAGATACGGTTTGACGCCGCCGACATCCGTCCGCGCGTCACCTACGGCACCAACCCCGGCATGGGTATTGCGGTAGACGAACCGGTCCCTGATTGTCCTTCAGAAGCCGACGAGCAGGAAAAAGCATCATTCGAAAAATCTCTCGCCTACATGGGCTTCAAGTCGGGCAATTCAATTGAAGGCACGAAAGTCGACTACGTATTTCTCGGAAGTTGCACCAACGGTCGTCTTGATGACTTCCGCCAGTTCGCATCAATCGTGAAAGGGCGCAAAAAGCATCCCGAAGTCACCGCATGGCTCGTACCCGGCTCTTGGGAAGTGCTCAATCAGGTCAAGGAAGAAGGCCTTGACAAAATAATAGAGGAAGCCGGATTTGAAATCCGTCAGCCCGGATGCTCGGCATGCCTTGCCATGAACGACGACAAGGTTCCCGCCGGATGCCTCGCGGTCTCCACCTCCAACCGCAACTTCGAAGGCCGTCAGGGTCCGGGAGCACGCACAGTTCTCGCAAGCCCGCTCACAGCTGCCGCTGCAGCCGTTACCGGAGTAATTACCAATCCGTTAAATCTCATCTGATGAAACAGAAATTCAACAACGTTACATCGTCATGCGTGCCGTTGCCTATCGAAAATATCGATACCGACCAGATTATTCCGGCACGCTTCCTCAAAGCGACTTCCCGCGAGGGTTTCGGCGAAAATCTTTTCCGCGACTGGAGGTTTGACGACAAAGGCAACCCCATCGCATCATTCCCGTTAAACAATCCGCGTTACAGCGGACAGATATTGGTCGCCGGCAAAAACTTCGGGTGCGGCTCTTCACGCGAGCACGCGGCATGGGCTATCGCCGATTATGGATTTCGCGTAGTCGTATCGACATTCTTTGCCGACATTCACAAAAACAACGAGCTTAACAACTTCGTATTACCGGTTGTAATAAGCGAGCCATTCCTCGCGTCGTTGTTCGAAACCATCGAAGCAAACCCCAAGGCACAGGTATCTGTCGACCTGCCATCCCAGACTATCACAAATCTCGCGACCGGTGTTTCCGAGCATTTCGACATCAATCCCTATAAAAAACACTGCCTGCTCAACGGACTCGACGACATCGACTACCTGCTCAGCAACCGTGATAAAATTTTAGAATACGAAAACAAATAACTGACTACCCGATATGGATTTTAAAATAGCAGTATTGCCCGGCGACGGCATCGGGCCTGAAATCTCGAAAGTAGGTGTCGACGTGATGACCGCCGTATGCGATAAAATGGGACACACCGTAAACTATACCTATGCTCCCGTAGGAGCAGCGGCTATCGACGAATACGGCGACCCCTTCCCCGAATCAACATTCAAAGCATGCATGGACGCCGACGCCGTGCTCTTCTCTGCAATCGGCGACCCGAAATATGACAACGACCCGACAGCGAAAGTTCGTCCCGAGCAGGGGCTCCTCGCCATGCGCAAACGTCTTGGCCTTTTTGCCAATATCCGTCCCGTACAGATATTCCCCGCTCTTATCCACAAATCCCCGCTCAAAGCAGAGATTATCAAGGATGCCGATTTCATCTGCATCCGCGAGCTTACCGGCGGCATGTACTTCGGCGAGAAATATCAGGACGACGACCGCGCCTACGACACCAACGCCTACACCCGCGAGGAAATAGAGCGCATACTCCGTGTGGCATTCGAATATGCGCGCCGCCGTCGCAACCACCTCACCGTGGTTGACAAAGCCAACGTTTTGGCCTCAAGCCGCCTCTGGCGCAAGATCGCAAAAGAGATGGAACCGCAATATCCCGATGTCACGACCGACTATATGTTCGTAGACAACGCGGCGATGAAGATGATTACCGAGCCTGCATTTTTCGATGTAATGGTGACTGAAAACACCTTCGGCGACATACTCACCGACGAGGGCAGCGTCATCTCCGGTTCGATGGGACTCCTCCCCTCCGCATCGACCGGCGAGCATACTCCGGTGTTCGAACCGATCCACGGCTCATGGCCGCAAGCCAAAGGCCTCAATATCGCCAACCCGATGGCTCAGGTTCTCTCAGTTGCAATGCTGTTCGAATACTTCAATCTAAAGGAGGAAGGCGCCCTCATCCGCAAAGCCGTCGACGATGCCCTCGCCGCCAACGTCCGCACCCCCGAAATCCAGACAGAAAATCAACCCGCCTACGGCACAAAAGAAATCGGCGAATGGCTCGTCAACCACATCAAAGGATTGTAATGTCCCGATTGCTTCTCTCCGCAACCGTCTGCATCATATCCCTGCTATATTGTTCTGTCGCAACAGCACAGTCCAACATGACTGATGACGGCAATTGCCATTGGGAAACCGGAGCGATTGCCGGGCTCAACAACGACGGATATGAGTGGCAGTTTCAAGGCGCGTATTTCCCCATACCGTATATCGGAGCAAAAATAGGCCTTGGCATGGCCGGAGAGATACACATGATAGAAGACTGGGGAGAAGACGAATGGGACACCGGCCATCACTACGCGGCCCGTTTTAAATTCAATGCTGCGATAGCAGCCCGGTCTCCCAGAATAATAAACTGGAAAAGTCAGAAAGCCGGATTCTATCTTTTCGCCGAGCCGGGAATAGTCCTGTCGCCCGGTGCAAGCGGAAGCCGCAATGAGCGCTACTGTTGCTGGGATCTGAAATCGGGCATAAATCTCCAGCTCGACCATCTGATATTCACTCTCGGCTACGGCATATCCGATTTCTCGCTCTATTCCGGCTACCCGACCAATATGCATGGGCTACCCGATGATGACAACTATATCACCCATACGGTATTCATCGGTTGCTCATATAAATTATGAAAAGCAAAAAAACAGTCGCCGCGCTAAAAAACTGCGGCGACTGTTTTTTGCTTGAAAATGCCGATGCGTAGCAGACTCGGTTTTTAACCGTGCCTTATTACTGTCAGATGCGGTCAAGCACGGTGGCGATGAGGTCGCGGATACCGTTCTTGTAATTTGGATTTGAATCGTTGTTCATGCGGTTGGCAATAATCGAACATACGGTCATAGCCTTGTGCCCCATCAGCTTGCCGAGTCCCTGCAAGGGCGCGCTCTCCATCTCGTAGTTCGTGACTTTACGGCCGTTGAAACGGAATTCCTCAATAGAGCGGTTGAGCGTCGGATTTGAGAGAGCCAGACGAAGCTCACGTCCCTGCGGTCCGTAAAACCCTACAGCCGAGATTGTGTTGCCTCTCACCATATCGTCTTTGCCTATGCGCGCCACAAGTTCCGGATCAGCATCAACCACATACGGCTTGGCCCAAAGTTCATTCCAGGCTGTATGTTCGCAAAACGCCTTTTCAAACTCCAGGTCGGCCACCTCGTTACGTCCCGCATAGTAATTGAGCACGCCGTCAAACCCGATTGATTTTTCTGCAATGACAGGAGTGCCGAGAACCAGTTCGGGCTGCAATGCTCCCGATGTGCCGATTCTCACCATTGTCAGCTGGCGGTGGTTGTCTTTGACTTCACGTGTGGCGAAATCGATATTTGCAAGCGCGTCAAGCTCGTTGATGACGATATCGATATTGTCCGGTCCGATTCCGTGGCTGATACACATTATAGGTTTGCCGGCATACGTGCCACCGATAGTACGGAATTCCCGCGACTGCACTTCAAACGTGCGCGTATCGAAAAACGACGCAACCATTTCCACTCGTCCCGGGTCACCGACAAGTATTATACGGTCGGTAAGCTGCTCAGGCAACAAATGGATGTGAAACACTGTCCCGTCGGGATTGATTATAAGTTCTGATGGTGGAATAATCTTTTTAGTCATATCGGTATAGATTTAAAAATTATTATGATAACATTTTCTGATGTTGAATTGTTCTGGTAAAACCGGATAAGAGACAATAATCCTACGCCGTATTTATGCAAGTCTGTACGAACCGCCGGGGAAAGTAATAACTACGCCTTTGAATTCAAGGTTGACCATCATCGGCATAAGGCGGGACATCACGATGCCGGTATCTATCGAAATATTGTTCAACCGCGCATCTCCTTTTTCTCTGAGATAATCCACTATCCGGGATTCGTCGGCGCTTAAATCGGGAAACAGGCTTTTCTGAATGCCGTCGTCGGCAGCCTTGCTCTCCCACCCCATGGCGTCTATGACATCACCTGCATCTGTAACAAGATGTGCCACATTGCGGGCAATCAGCGAATTGCATCCACGGCTATATAGATCCGATGTCCGTCCGGGCAAAGCAAAAACATCGCGTGAATATTCCGCTGCAATGCGCGCCGTGGTCAATGCTCCCCCTTTCGATGCCGACTCCACCACTATCACACACTCGGCGATACCGGCGACAATGCGGTTGCGTGCAAGGAAATTTCCTTTATGGATAGCTGCGTCATGCACATACTCTGAAAACAGCATTCCTCCCGATTTTATCATTGCAGCCGCATCGTTCCTGTGACTCGACGGATAAATAGTGCTCAGACCGTGCGCGACGACTCCGATTGTAGGCAATCCGTTCGACATGGCCGCCCTGTGGGCCGCTATGTCTATACCATACGCCAGCCCGCTCACTATTATCACATTCCCTACTTTAGCCGCAAGGTCAGCGACAAGCGTATTTACAAAGCCTACGCCATACGGCGTAGCATGGCGCGTGCCTACAATACTGACAAGGTGACTATTGTTGAAATCGCAGTCGCCGAGCCCATAGAGCATCAGAGGCGCGTCGCTGCACTGCTGGAGCAGTTGCGGATAGTCATCGTCGGTGAAATAAAGTTCCCGTATATTATGCGCGTCATTGTACACCGACTCCGCTTCGGCATCGGCAAGAAGTTTGTCGCGGTATTCCCGTTCAAACAACGGCGACTTTGTCCCCATCACGGTCTGCAGCTGCACAGCAGGCGCCGTGAAGAAATCGGCCTCGCTATGCAAACGCTGCAATATGGCGGCCCCGGTCACCGGATTGACTCCACGCAACATCGAGAACGCCAGCCTGTAGCGGCGCTCCATAAAGTCCATATTTCTACGTAGCGGAGTCATTCTTTCATATATATTTTTTTTGCCGGGAATTGTAATAATGCCCTACAGATACTTTTCAAAAGCTTTCGCGAGAGCCTCACCACGGCTAAGCCGTCCGTTCTCCAGTGCCACAACAGAGACTACGGCTTTAACCACCGCCTCGCCTCGCTGGTTGTATATATCCTGATTAAAGATGAAACGCGGCCCTTTGCGCGACATATTAAGGCAACTCGTCATCCTGTCGCCCGACACAAGCGAAGTGATATAATCTATCTCCACCCGGCTGAGTACCGGAATGATACCCTGTCGGCGCATGTCGTCAAACGACATGCCTGTCGTTTTGCAGAATTCATGACGGGTCAGTTCAAGATAATGCAGATAATTGGCATTATTCACTATCCCCTCCGAGTCAAGTTCATAATCTCTGACATCTATGTCAAGGCTATATATATAATCTCCTTTTTCCATAACAAAACCAAATTTAGCACAAAATTTTATCAGTACAAAAAATTTTGGAATTATCTTTGTAATCTATTTTCAAGGCCACGGCCCATAGTCATTACATTTCAACCCATCAGCATGAGATATATTTTAGCCTTTTGCTTCACGGTCGTTTCATTTGCCGCCTCTATCGCCTGCACGTCGGCGATAGTTGCCGGGAGCATGACTCGCGACGGCCGTCCTATTCTCTGGAAAAACCGCGACACATCCCATCTTGTCAACTTTGTGGCACGAACGGAGGCCACCGACAGCACTCACGCCTATGTCGCCCTATACAACAGCGGAGATACCGATGCTCGCGAGGCATGGATTGGATACAATGACGCCGGATTTGCGATAATGAACACAGCTTCCTACAACCTGCGGCATCCGTCCGACGACTGGAAAGACCGCGAAGGCTTCGTTATGTCTCAGGCTCTTGCCCGATGCTCTACTGTCGACGATTTCCGCAAACTTATAGAGTCAATGCCGAAACCTCTCGGAGTGGAGGCCAACTTCGGTGTAATCGACGCCAATGGTGCCGGCGGATTTTTCGAAACCGACGACTATGATTTCACATTCTACCCTCTCGACAATGACAACCCTGTCATAATACGCACCAACTACTCTGTCAGCGGCGGCGAAGGCGGACTCGGCCAGGTACGCTACGTCAACGCATGCACCCTTCTTGCCCCACACATAGCCAAAAGCGACATCTCTCCCGAACTGCTCACCGACGGCCTTTCCCGTTCATTCTATTACTCTCCCGACTGCTCCGACAAGTCCACGGTCCCGACTGTAATCGACAAGGACTTCATTCCCCGGCATTCAACATCGGCGAGCATCGCAATCGAAGGGGTCTGTTCGCCCGACAGTGTCGGAGATATGGTGATGTGGACACTGATGGGCTACCCTCCGTGCGGTGTGACAACACCCGTGACCATCGACAGTATCCCCCATGAACTTTCGCCCGACACACTCGGAGGCTGCAAGGCTTCACGCGACGCCAACACACTAAAGGACAGCGTCTTCTATCGCAGGAAGGGCAGTTGGCGCATCAGAATGCCCGAACTACAGCGCATTTCCAATGAGAACAGAATAAAAAGCATGATAAACTACCGCCAATTCAGAACCTCACGCAAACAGAAATAAAAAATCAAAATGGTATCTTCTTTAACTTCTTTCGGTTTCTCTCCCGCAATCCTGACAATAATTCTACTCGTAGTGTCAAACATATTCATGACATTCGCATGGTACGGACACCTTAAACTCGGACAGGCCGGCATATCCACCAATTGGCCCCTCATTCTGGTGATACTCTTCTCCTGGGGCATAGCATTGCTTGAATATATGTGTCAGGTACCGGCCAACCGCATCGGTTTCGAAGGCAACGGCGGCCCATACTCGCTCATGCAGCTGAAAGTAATGCAGGAGGTTATCACACTCGTTGTTTTTGTGATTTTCTGTTCATTCGCGTTTCAAGGCTTCGAAATCAAGTGGAACCACTACCTTGCGTTCGCATTACTTATAGGCGCGGTCTATTTGGTCTTTATGAAATAATTGAGTATTTTTGCATCTGATTTTTTTGAAACGCTTCACAGTATGAAAAAACTGTTATTATCACTTTCTTTATTAATTTCCGCAACAGCAATGGCTGAGAATACACTACTTCAGGACTTCAACACTCCTTTTGAAACAGTTCCGTTCAACAATATCAACAATTCACAGTACGAAGAAGCCATCGACGCAGGCATCGCCAAAGCCCTGCAGGGTGTCGATGCAATCTGCAACCAGCGCTCGGTTCCCGATTTTGAAAACACAATCGTGGCTCTCGAACGCAATGGCAAGGAACTGGAACGCACGCTTGCCGTTTTCTTCAATCTTCTCAGCGCCGACTCCGACGACGAAATGATGGAAATCTCGCTGCGCGTATCTCCGAAACTCAGCGATTATTCCACCAACATATCTCTCAACGAACGCCTCTGGCAGCGCATAAAGCAGGTCTACGACAACCGCGACAAATTCAATCTCAACCCTGAGGAGATGATGCTCCTGCAGACCACCTACGACTCTTTCGCCCTCAACGGCGCCAACCTGCAGGGTGAAGACCGCGAAAAATACCGCAAGCTCTCTGCCGAACTCTCTGAACTGACTACCAAATTCGGACAGAACGTGCTCAAAGAGCTCAACACCTACGAAATATGGCTTGCGAAGGACGACCTTACAGGACTCCCCGGCGACATCGTAGCTCAGGCGGCTGCCGACGCTGCCGAAAAAGGCCGTGAAGGAGAATACCTCTTCACTCTCCAACAGCCCACCTACATGGCATTCCTCAAATACTCCGACCGTCCTGACCTGCGTGAAAAATTCTATCGCCTCTACAACTCGCGCAACTCCAAAGGCGAATACTCCAACATCGAAAACATGAAGCGCATAGCCGAGCTGCGCCGTCAGATTGCAAATCTCCTCGGCAGCGAAACCTTTGCCGAGCACCATCTCAAACGCACAATGGCCGAGACACCCGCCAATGTCTACGATCTGCTCGACCGTCTGCGCGACGCCTTCATGCCGGCTCTCAAAAAAGAGATGGACGAGCTGACTCAGTTCGCATCCGAAACCGAAGGACACTCCGTGACCATCAGACCCTGGGACTACAGCTACTACGCCAACAAACTGAAAAATGCCAAATATGCCTACGACGAGGAGGAACTTCGCCCCTACTTCCCGCTCGACAATGTAATCGACGGTGTCTTCGGCCTGGCCACCAAGCTCTACGGACTCTCTTTCACACCCAACGATACAATCCAGGTGTACCATCCTGATGTAAAAGCCTATGAAGTCCGCTACTCCGACGGCTCGCTTGTCGGCATTCTCTACACCGACTTCTTCCCCCGCGCCTCAAAGCGTCCCGGCGCATGGATGACCTCTTTCCGCGAGCAATATGTCGACGAAGATGGCATCAACGTTCGTCCGCTCGTGTCAATAGTGATGAACTTCACCAAGCCGACTCCCGAAAAGCCATCGCTGCTCACCCCTTACGAAGTCGAGACATTCCTCCACGAGTTCGGCCACGCCCTCCACGGCCTGCTTGCCGACACCAATTATGCATCTCTCTCCGGCACCAACGTTTATCACGACTTTGTTGAGCTCCCCTCTCAGTTCAATGAGAACTATCTTACCGAGAAAGAATTCCTCGACGGATTTGCCCGCCACTACCTCACAGGCGAAACCATCCCGCAGGGACTTGTCGACAAAATCATCCGTTCATCTCAGTTCGGCGCAGCCTATGCATGCATCCGACAGCTCGGTTTCGGCTACACCGACATGGCCTGGCACGATGCCAAGCAACCGATTGACGACGCCGTTCAGCTCGAGCGCCATGCCACCGAACAGGTCAAGGTATTCGAACCGGTCGACGACATTATATTCTCTCCGACATTCTCCCATATCTTCGCAGGCGGATATGCCGCCGGATACTACGGATACAAATGGGCCGAAGTCCTCGATGCCGACGCATTTGCAAAATTCAAGGAGAACGGCATCTTTGACAAAAAGACTGCCGACGAATTCCGCAACAACATCCTCACTCGTGGCGGCACTGAAAATCCGGCCAAGCTCTATCGTCAATTCAGAGGTCAGGACCCCTCGGTCGACGCCCTCCTCATACGCGACGGCATAAAGGAAACTCCTACCGTCAAAGCATCCATCGACAAAGATTGATTAAATTTTGCAGCATGCCTTTACACAACAAAGGCATGCTGCAAAAATCATCTCAGACAGGAATTGCACAAAAACAAACATCTCCAACTAAATAAAAACTGAAAAAACCGGCCAATGCGCGGACCATTCAAGATATTAGACAGATATATCATACGTAAGTTTCTCGGAACCTACGTTTTCGCCATAATCCTCATTTTGGCCATTACGGTGATGTTTGACGTAAACGAAAAGCTCGATGCCTTTATAAAAGCACCGTTCAAGTCGACCATCTGCGACTACTTCATCAACTTCCTGCCATACTTCGCCAACCAGTTCTCTCCGCTGTTCACTTTCATCGCCGTAATCTTCTTCACCTCCAAACTCGCAGGCAACTCCGAGATTATAGCCATGCTCTCCACCGGCATGAGTTTCAAGCGTCTCACCCGCCCCTATCTCTTCTCGGCAGCAGTCATTGCCATCCTGACATTTGTCCTTTCGGCATACATAATCCCCCCGGCCAACGTAAAGCGTATCGAATACACCAACACTTACGTCAAGAACAAACGTGTGGATTTCGGCACCAATATCATGCTTCAGGCTGCACCCGGCGAGATTGCTTTCATTCAGCGATATGACAACACATCGAAGACAGGCTACAAGTTTTCACTCGAGCGTTTCGAAAACAAAAAACTCGTCTCTCGCCTCACTGCCCAGACCATAAAATATGACACGGCCTACAACTGGCAGGTGCGCGATTATATAATACGTGACTTCGCCGGCAACCGCGAACACATATCTAAAGGCAGCTCTCTCGACACTATCATACAGATACAGCCACGCGACTTCCTTATCGCTAAAAACGACCACGAAATGCTCACCACCCCTGAGCTGCGCGAGTATATCAGCCGGCAGAAAGAACGCGGAGTCGCCAACATCAAATCATTCGAAATTGAACTCGAGAAACGCTACGCCATGACTGCGGCCGCTTTTATCCTGACTATTATCGGACTTTCATTGTCGTCGCGCAAGGTCCGCGGTGGCATGGGTGTAAACCTCGGCCTCGGGCTCGTCCTCGCATTCAGCTACCTGCTGTTCATGACAGTCACATCGTCATTTGCCGTCTCAGGCATGACATCAGCCCGCGTAGCCATGTGGATACCCAACATCCTCTACTCCATAATAGCGATAATCCTCTACCGCAAAGCCTCCCAATAAAAAACTGCTTAATCCGTCAGACCTCTTATCGTGCCCCGTCTGAATTCCTCTTTCAATATTTCATATACGTATGCCGGGCTTTCAATATACATATCAGTCTTACGCTCGCAGAGTTTATTGAATGTTTCCGAATTATGAAAAAGCAACAAAGCTTCTTCAATACCTATATTTTTATCCCTGATAAGCCACTCCACAACCTTTGTGGTAATATACTCGACTAAAAACTCATAAGTATTATCTGCCTTCTTCATATTCGTCTTATATATTTTAATGATTTTTCCAGATACAAAAAGTTTCCAACATTAGCAACAATTAATTCTATAATTTTACTTACCCGACCAACAAGGAATATACCGCTTCGGAGATACGGGAGATTGCGCTTGATGCTTCAGCTTCATTGCCTTTGAAATCCTTTACAAATACTGCCAGCGTATAGTACAAATCATCACCTGCATATATGTAGGCCACATCGTTATGGGCTACAAGCTCTCCATTGTCATTAATATAGCCTGAGCCCGTTTTATGAGCAATCCTAATGCCTTCTTTACCCTGAAGCGGCGCTGTTATCCTGTCCTTGCCGGTCACGCAACTCGCCAGTGCGTCCTTGATAAAGCACTGTTTTTCATTGCTGACAAGGCTGTCGGTAAACAATCGGTCGATCAGTATTGCCGCGCCGAGAGGCGATGTATAATTTGAATACGCCCTGTCATGGTCGGCCGACATCTCCTCTTCAGTATACGCGATCTGAAAACTTGAGCGTGGGATTACAGTTGCCACATATTCATCTGTGGCCGCCGCACTCACCAGCTTTTTAAACATGACATTGCTCGCATTGTTATCGCTCTGAATGAGCGTATACCGCAGCAACTCGGCAACCGGCAAAGTAATCTCGGCCTCGACATGCTCCTTCATCATTGGGCTCCACGTCCTGGTGTCAAGTTCATCCCTTTCAATCACCATCACCGTGTCAAGCGAAATCCCTTTAAGGTCAAAATCATGACATATTGCCAATGCCTGATGCATTTTGAATACGCTCATCATCGGATACACACTCTTGTTGTTGACTGTAACCGTATCTTTGCTGTTGATGATTAAAGCCACTCCAATTTCACCCGGATACTCAGCCGCAATTTTAGAAATAGTATCGGCAAGAATATCTGTCGGCGAAATGGCGGCGCTTTGCTTCTCTTTCCCTTTTGACTGCAATGCGATTGAAGCAACAGCTCCTATACAAAATAAACAAATGATAATAACCGTGATGTAATTCTTCCTTGATTTTGCCATTATGTTGTTATATTAGAGTTTGTATCGACCTTACTTTTCTCCCAATTTCCCCTGAAGGAATTGCCCGGTATAGCTCTCCGGGGTAGCCGCAATCTGCTCCGGAGTACCCTCAGCCACAACCATGCCGCCACGGTCGCCACCCTCGGGTCCTATGTCAATCACATGGTCGGCACATTTTATCACATCGATATTGTGCTCGATTATGACTACGGTATGCCCCTGTGCAATCAGTCTGTTGAACGAATCCATCAGTTTGTTGATATCATGGAAATGCAATCCGGTTGTCGGCTCGTCGAATATAAACATGGTAGGCTTCTGCCCCTCGGTCGACAGGAAATAAGCCAGTTTCACTCGCTGATTTTCTCCACCTGACAATGTCGATGATGACTGTCCCAATTTTATGTATCCCAGTCCTACATCCTGCAACGGCTGCAATCTTTTGACAATCTTGCGTTCTGTCGTACCATTGCCCTCTGCGAAAAATTCAATCGCCTGATTGACGGTCATGTCGAGCACATCATATATATTCTTGCCCCGGTATTCTATCTCAAGCACATCACGTTTAAACCGCTTGCCATGACACTCCTCGCATGTTATCGCAATATCTGCCATAAACTGCATCTCTATGTTTATCACGCCCTCGCCCTTGCATTCCTCACACCTGCCCCCTTCGGCATTGAATGAAAAATAGCTGGCGGGAAATCCCATCTGCTTAGCTCCCTGCTGAGAAGCAAAAAGCTGACGTATCTCATCGTAAGCTTTCAGATATGTAGCCGGATTGGAACGCGTCGACTTTCCGATCGGATTCTGATTGACAAATTCCACCGCCTGCACCCTGTCGATATCCCCGCCGAGACTACGGAATGCGCCCGGTGCATCGGTCGGTTGCTCAAGATGCCGCAGCATCGCACGATACAGTATATCGCGCACGAGTGTCGACTTTCCGGATCCTGACACCCCGGTCACTACCGTCATAATACCAAGCGGGAAACGCACTGTTATATCTTTCAGATTGTTCTGACGCGCACCTGCTATCTCTATGTACGAACTCGATTTTCGCCTTGACTTCGGCACCGGCACCTCTATCTTTCCTGTAAGATACTTCGCCGTATAGCTGTTTTCAGCCTGAGCGATATCAGCCAGATTTCCCTGATACATGATTTCTCCGCCGTGACGTCCGGCCTCAGGTCCGACATCAATCAGATAATCCGCCGCCTGCATTATCTCCTCGTCATGCTCTACCACTACAACCGTGTTGCCTATGGCCTGCAGATGACGGAGCACAGATATCAGCCTCTGCGTGTCGCGCGAATGAAGTCCGATTGACGGCTCATCGAGAATATAGAGCGAACCGACAAGACTGCTACCGAGCGAAGTCGCCAGGTTGATACGCTGGCTCTCGCCACCCGACAGTGTCGACGATGCGCGGTCAAGCGTCAGATAATCCAGTCCGACATCCGACAGAAAACCGATACGGTTGCGTATCTCCGTAAGCAATCTCGAAGCTATCTTTTCGTCGTTGCCGGCAAGTTCAAGCTCGTCAAACCATTTGCGCAAATCACGTATCGGCATACGGTTCAGCTCCACTATCGTCTTGCCGTTAATCTTTATATTGTTGACTTCCTGACGCAGACGCATGCCATGACACTCGGGACATACAGTCTTCCCCCTGTAGCGTGCCAGCATCACACGATACTGTATCTTGTACATATTTTCCTCCACCATACGGAAGAAACCGTCAATACCTTCAAACGACGAATTTCCGTGCCACAACAGATTTTTCTGTTCCTCAGTCAGGTCGGCATACGGCTTGTGTATCGGAAACCCGAGCGGTGCCGCCACATGTATGAACCGGCGCTTGTATTCGCCCATCTTCTCCCCTTTCCAGCAGCTCACCGCATCCTGATACACCGACAGCGCTTTATTCGGTATCACCAGATTTTCATCGATACCGACAGTCTTTCCGAACCCCTCGCACACAGGACACGCCCCTACCGGATTGTTGAAGTTGAACATCTGTTCGTTCGGTTCCTTGAACACTATCCCGTCCGCCTCGAAACGATGAGAGAAATCATGGCGATGTATACCGTCACGCCCCCAGACAAACAGTGAGCAGCGGTTATCTCCTTCAAAAAACGCCGTTTCCACCGAGTCGGCCAGACGCGAAAGCTCATCCCCGTCTCCCGCCACGGCAAGACGGTCAACAAGAAGCTGATATTGCGAGATATCCGTTCCTCTCTTTTTCGAGCCTTTTCCCGACGCTATCTGTTCAATCACATCGTCAATCATCACAAACTCCCCGTCATGGAAAAGGCGCGAAAAGCCCTCCCCCCTGAGCGTCGTAAGCCTGCGGTTGGCATCTTCGCCATCGCGTATCACCAACGGTGCAGTCACCGCAATCCTCGTCCCCTCCGGATAGCTTTGCGCTGCGGCAATAACATCCTCTTCCGTATGCTTTTTGACCTGCACGCCCGACACCGGCGAATACGTTTTTCCCACTCTCGCAAACAGCAGTCGCATATAGTCATATATCTCGGTCGACGTGCCGACAGTGCTTCGCGGATTGTGCGTATTGACCTTCTGCTCCACAGCAATAGCCGGCGGAAGCCCCTTGATGAAGTCAACCTCCGGCTTCGACATGCGCCCTAAAAACTGACGTGCGTATGCCGACAGGCTCTCCACATAGCGCCGCTGCCCCTCGGCATACAGCGTGTCGAAAGCAAGCGACGATTTACCTGACCCCGAAAGTCCGGTGATTACAACAAACTTATTACGCGGTATCTCCACGTCGACATTCTTGAGATTGTTGACGCGAGCACCCTTTATGATGATATTCTGATTTGACATATTTATATATTTTCGCCTAATACAAAATTACAAAATTTCGGGCACATCGGCAAATACACCAATTATATAACAAGCCCGGAGATAAATTTCCCCGGGCTACAGTTGCCATAATAATCAATGCGCCTACCTGACTATAATTTTCGTGACATGGCCGTCAACATCAATCAGATATACCCCTGCCGACAGAGAGCCGGAGATGTCTACACGTCTGCCAGACAGGTCATACCCTGCTGCATTTTCATATTCTCCCTCTATCACGATACGGTCGCCGTCGGCTCGCACTGCCGTATGGTTGTCGTCGACGCTTACTGCAGGCGCGTCAAGAAGATTCATCGTGCCATACACCGCATACGCTCCCGCCGGCAGCGTCACAACCGTGCCGTTACGTTTCGGTGTGACATTGTAGCTGCTCGACATCAGTTGATATTCATCCGCGTCCGACGCACCGTACATCGGTATGTCTATACTTGCCGAAACCTGCGGATTGACCACAAGATACAAAGCCTTGTCGCCTGACTTGAGCGTGATATACCGTCCTGCGTTCCAGTTGTTCACATTGCATGCCACAGTAGTGGCGACACCCTCATCGAACATTTCCGGATTGTCACGCCGGATGGCACACAACTGACGGTAACACTCCATCAGGCCGTTTCTGTCGGCATCGTCCAGCAGACTCCACACCACCCTCTTTGGCGAAGTATCATTTCCGCCCGACGCATCTTTCGTGGTCTGGTTGGCGCCGAACTCCTGGAACTGCCATATCATGTGGGCGCCCGGCGACATCAGCATCATCGCCGCCACCGACCCGAGCCGCCGCATCGACATCGCCGTATTCCCTTTCACTCCGGCCGCACCATATTTCGTTATCTTGTAAGCCATGCGCTCCTCGTCATGACTTTCGGCATAGCTTACCGTCGAGCCCCACGTCCTTGAATCGAGCGGAGCATAAAACCTGTTCATATCTGAATCCGACGAATACCCCATCGCAAACTGGCACGATGCATTGTTTATATTCGCCCAGTTCGTTTCCCCGTCCTGCGCCATCTCGTTTTCCTCCTTTGCGCCGGCAAGGTTTTCATTGATGAAATAAGCGTCGGGGGCAATTTCCTTCATAGCGGCATGCAACTCTTTCATCCGCGCCACTCGTGATGCATTATATTCATTGGTCTTCGCATCGGTCACTCCGCTCCAGGTATTGGTAGCGGCATTGTAGGTCGCGTTATAGCTTTGGTTGCTTCCAAGCCCCTTTACAAGGTCAAATCTGAAACCGTCCACGTGATACTCCTCTATCCAATATTTCAACGCGTCCTTAAACTGCTGCTGCACCAGCGGATTATCCTGATTCCAGTCGTTGAGCACAGAATATGCGTGCGGCGCCGTCCCGTTGTAGAACGGATTTGACGCTATCGGATACATCTGATACCACGGATGCAACCCGTCGGTTTGATTGAATACAATATCAAGTATCACTGCCATGCCGCGCGAATGTATTTCATCAAACAGCATCCGGTAATCATCGGGCGTGCCATACGCCTTGTCGGGCGCGAAATAGAAATTCGTATTGTAGCCCCACGAATTGTTGCCGTTGAATTCCATTATCGGGAGGAATTCTATGGCATTGACGCCCAATGCCTGCAGATAGTCAAGCTTTGACATCACCCCGGCGACTGTCCCCTCCCCGTTCGCTTTGTTCTCTGTTCCGGTAAAGTCACGTATCAGCAGTTCGTATATCACCAGCGCGCTCTGGTCAACGCCCTTGAAATCACGCACTTTCCACTCATATTCCGATGCTTTGGAATTATATACCGCCAATGGCACCGACTCTACCACTGCCGACGGATATTCCGGCATGTCAGGAAAAACGCTGTCGGGTATATACTTGTCGTTCCACGGGTCAAGCACCAGACGTGCGTACGGATCACCGACTTTCAGCGTATTGTCCACGACAAAATAATAGATATAATCGTTTCCGTCGGCCACTCCGGGCACTGTCACCCAGAAATACCGCTGCCCTTCATAATCCTGATAAGCCATCAGTTGCGAGATATCGTAGGCATAGTCGTTCCACGACCCGACTATCATCACCGATGTCTTATGTGGCGCCGCCAGACAGAATGTCACAGTCCCGTCGCCATTGTCCACAGGCCCCATCTTCGGCACTCCGCCCGGGTAATCACGGGCAGCCGAATTTCCTGCCAGACAATACTCTATCGACTCCTCGGCCACATTCGTGCCCGATGTTGCCCTCGCAAGCACCTTGGTATTTCCCGGAGCGGATATCGTGTACTGCGTTGTCAGTTCGGTCGCATTGTCGGCCGCAGCTATTGGCTCCGTGTCGTAGCTACCGACAAAAAGCTCTATACTGGCGGTCTGCGTCGTGTTCACCGTAAAATCTATTGGCGTTGCCGTTGACAGCAACGTCCCAGCCAGGCTCGCTGACAGCTCTATGGCAAATCCGTCATGAGCCACATCCACAAATATATCACCGCCCGACTCGGTCTTCCCCTCCTTGCTCCCGGTCGCATTTCTGAACACAAATGCCAATCTCGCCACATCTTCACCGTCTCCGACTCCATAATATTCCTTAATGGAGGGTATAGTCAGTTGCCAAGTATTAGCCGAGACATAAGTAAGTTTATATTTTGCTGAATTGTCGAGCCAAGCCGGCGCATGCGACCATTCATCACTCCCCCTGAGTATCACGCCCGTATGCGCATACACCGGCGTCGATGCCGTAAGTCCCGCAAGGCCTTTGTTCCCTTTGTCGGCATGAAAGGTGATTGTTATAGGCGCCGAACTCTCCTGCACTATCTTCGGACTCGTCGTGACTACTTGCGCATTGGCAGTCAACCCCACCAGCACGCCCAACAGTAAAAAGTAGATTTGCTTCATGTCATATCTGTTATTTGTATTTTAATTTAATTAACATATTCTGCGCCACTCTTGTTTATGTGACATTTTATCCAACGCGTTATTTTTGCGGATATAAAAAATTTATTACCTTTGTCTTTGATATGACTGACAACAAAGTAAAAATATCAGCTGTCGACACTCTTGACAGATATCTCGCCGCAAAACACCTCCGCCGCACCCCGGAGAGATATGCCATACTCGACATGGTGCTGAGGATGAACAAGCATTTTTACATCGAGACTATCTGCCGCGCCATGGCCGACAGCAGCTTCAGGGTCAGTCGCGCCACTGTCTACAACACTATCGAGCTTCTCACCGATGCCGGTATTGTCAGGCGCCATCGGTTTGGAAACGAACCGGCGCAATTTGAAAAAATAGTCGACAGTGCGGCTGCCAACCACCACCATCTTGTCTGCACGAAATGCGGCAAGGTCAAGGAAATAAAGGACCCGGCTCTCCTGAAAGCTCTTTCCCAGAGAAGATATCAGGCGTTCACTCCCGAATATTTCCAGTTTTACGTCTACGGCACTTGCTCGCAATGCAGTCGGCGCATAAAACATCTCAACAAGACCAACTGATATTTAAGTAAATACATAACATTACATACACTATAAAGAAATGAAAGTTGATATTTTGCTCGGCCTGCAATGGGGCGACGAAGGTAAAGGTAAAGTCGTTGACGTTCTGACACCCCGCTACGATGCCGTAGCACGTTTTCAGGGTGGCCCGAATGCCGGACACACTCTCGAATTTGACGGCAAGAAATACGTTCTGCGCTCAATTCCCTCCGGCATTTTCCAGGAAAACCAGGTCAACATCATAGGTAATGGCGTCGTGCTCGACCCGGTCCTCTTTCAGGAAGAAGCGCAGGCTCTCGAAGCCTCAGGCATCGACCTCCGCAAAGCGCTGCGTATTTCACGCAAAGCCCACCTCATTCTCCCCACCCACCGTCTCCTCGACGCTGCCAACGAAAAAGCAAAAGGCGACGCCAAAATCGGCACCACCGGCAAAGGCATAGGCCCCACTTACACCGACAAGATTTCCCGCAACGGCCTCCGTCTGGGCAACATGGAGAACGGTGACCTCACTGCCTACAATGCCGCGCGCGACCGTCATCTGCGCATCCTCGCTTCAATGGGCGAAACCCCCGACATCTCCGAGCTTGAAGCCAAATGGCTCGATGCCGTAAAATATATCCTTACCTACGAGCTTATCGACTCTGAATATTTCATCAACGACCTGCTCCGACAAGGCAAGTCAATCCTCTGCGAAGGCGCGCAGGGCACACTCCTTGATGTCGATTTCGGCTCCTACCCGTTTGTCACATCATCCAACACCATCAGCGCCGGCGCATGCTGCGGCCTCGGTGTGGCGCCCAATAAGATCGGCGAGGTATTCGGCATATTCAAAGCCTACTGCACTCGCGTAGGCTCCGGCCCGTTCCCCACCGAGCTCCACGACGAGACCGGCAAAAAAATACGCGACCTCGGCCACGAATACGGTGCCGTCACCGGCCGTGAACGCCGTTGCGGATGGATCGATCTCGTGGCTCTCCGCTACGCAATAATGATCAACGGTGTCACACAGCTCATCATGATGAAGAGCGACGTCCTCGACTCTTTCCCCACCATCCGCGCATGCGTAGCCTACGAAATCGACGGCAAACGTGTCGACACTTTCCCCTTCACAGTCGACGACTCACGCATCAAGCCGGTCTACGTGGATATCCCCGGCTGGATGACCGACATGACTCAGTTCAAGGACGAGAGCCAGTTCCCCAAAGAATTCAGCGACTACATCGCGTTCCTTGAGGAGCAGCTTCAGGTTCCCATTAAAATCGTATCTATCGGTCCGGACCGCAACCAGACCATAGTCCGCAAGTAACACCTAAAATCTATTCACCATGGCTAAAATCAAACCTTTCCGTGGAGTCCGTCCCCCACGGCAGCTTGTCACCGAAGTCGCATCGCGTCCCTACGACGTTCTCAACTCGGAAGAAGCACGCGAAGAAGCTAAGGGTAATCCCAAATCGCTTTACCACATCATAAAGCCCGAGATAGATTTCGAACCGGGCACCGACGAACATGACCCCAAAGTCTACGACAAAGCGGTTGAGAATTTCAACAACTTCCAGCAGCAGGGCTGGCTCGTGCAGGACGATGAGGATAAATATTACATCTACGCCCAGACCATGGACGGCCGCACCCAGTACGGCTTCGTCATCGCCGCGAATGTCGAGGACTACATGACCGGCAAAATCAAAAAGCACGAACTCACCCGCCGCGACAAGGAAGAGGACCGCATGAAGCACGTCCGCATCAACAACGCCAACATCGAACCGGTGTTCTTCGCCTTCCCCGACAATGAGGCGCTTGAGAATATCATACGTGAGGTAACCGCAGGAGAGCCCGAGTACGACTTCGTCGCTCCCGACGGTTTCGGCCACCACTTCTGGGTCATCTCCGACAAAGAGATGATAAAGACCATCACCGACCAGTTCGCAAAAATGCCGTCGCTCTACATCGCCGACGGTCATCACCGCACCGCTGCGGCAGCCCTCGTCGGCAACGAAAAGGCGCAGAACAATCCCGACCATCGCGGCGACGAAGAATACAACTACTTCCTTGCGGTCGCATTCCCCGCCTCTCATCTCAAAATCATCGACTACAACCGCGTGGTCAAGGATCTCAACGGACTGACCGACGACCAGTTCATCGAAAAGCTGAAAGCTAACTTCGATGTCGTCGACATGGGCACCGAGATTTACCGCCCCGCCCGCCTTCACAACTTCTCACTCTACCTCGGCGGACACTGGTACTCCCTCACACCCAACGAAGGCACCTACAACGACAACGACCCAATCGGATGCCTTGACGTGACCGTTTCGTCCGACCTTATCCTCCGTGACATACTCGGCATCACCGACCTCCGCTCCGACAAACGAATAGATTTCGTGGGCGGTATCCGCGGACTCGGCGAACTCAAGCAGCGTGTCGATTCCGGCGAGATGAAAGTAGCTCTGGCACTCTATCCCGTTTCTATGAAACAACTCATCGACATTGCCGACACCGGCAATATCATGCCGCCCAAGACCACATGGTTCGAGCCCAAACTCCGCTCGGGGCTTGTCATCCACAAACTCGAATAATCCATTCTTTTGCATCGCTTCACGCGAAACCGATGAATATTATATCTACAAGCGAACAAAATCGCAGCGGCTACGTTTCATATAGCAAAGACCTATTAAACTCTTCGCCTTATGAAAACAAAACCCACCTTTACGACATGGTTCTCACGCCGCCTTTTCAACATTTTTAGTCTGACTCCGATTTCCCGCTTGTTACTGTAATATAAGGCAACCGAAGCAAAACCCACAAAGGATGGACCGACGCCTCAACGTCATGTCCATCCTTTCCATTTTTAACCGGCAATTATCCGCGATGTCATTATCCACAACTCCGTTCAGCATATCCTCGGCAACATATATCCAACGCATAATCCGGCGGTGGCTCAACCGTTGGATGCTCATTTTTCTTGCAGCGTTAGCCACATTCGCTGTACTGGGATTTGCGTCTGACGCCACATTCTTCATCGTGGCGGTTATATCCATATTCACAATCCCCCCGACATCCCGGATGATAGTCTATTACTACTACGGCCTTACACCCCGCATTGTAATGCTCTCATCATTTCCCGTCTCACTCTCCATCGACACATCGAATGCCTGCGTCATTGTCAACATCACACCCGACGACAGACCGCCACGGCAATTCACTGTCCCCTTCTCAGCAATCAAAGAAATCACACCGGGCGACACACTCGACACAATAGTCTATGGCAACAGCCCTGGCGACATTCTCCTGATTGACAAAAAAGCATTCCCCTCTCAATCCATCCGTATTCAATTTCACAACTATATTTTCGACAACATACAAAAAACATAAGTAAATTCGCACCAATGAAATTTACATTACTGACAACCGACAAAAATTCCAACGCACGTGCCGGCGTCATACACACCGACCACGGTGACATCCCCACCCCCATCTTCATGCCGGTCGGCACTCAGGGCACCGTCAAAGCCGTTCATCAGCACGAACTGCGCGACGACATAAACGCAAAAATCATACTCGGCAACACCTACCACCTCTACCTCCGCCCGGGCATGGACGTAATAGAGAAAGCAGGAGGTCTCCACAAGTTCAACGGATGGGAACGCCCGATTCTCACCGACTCAGGCGGATTTCAGGTATTCTCGCTCTCCTCCAACCGCAAACTCAAGGAAGAAGGCGCATACTTCCGTTCACACATCGACGGCTCAAAACACCTCTTCACGCCCGAAAAAGTCGTCGACATTCAGCGCTCCATCGGCTCCGACATCATGATGGCTCTTGACGAATGCCCCCCCGGCACATCCGACCGAGCCTACGCCACCAAATCTCTCGCCCTCACTCATCGCTGGCTCCGCCGCGGCTGGGACCATTTCAACGCCACATCGCCCCGCTACGGCCACTCACAGGCATTCTTCCCGATAGTACAGGGCTGCACCTACCCCGACCTGCGCCGCGAATCGGCCAAATTCGTCGCCGACCTCGGAGCCGAAGGCAATGCTATCGGAGGCCTGGCCGTCGGCGAACCGGCCGAAGTAATGTACGACATGATTGAAGTAGTCAATGAAATTCTACCCGCCGACCGTCCACGCTACCTCATGGGCGTCGGCACCCCCGCCAACATCCTCGAAGCCATCGAACGCGGTGTCGACATGATGGACTGCGTAATGCCCACCCGTAATGCCCGCAACGGCATGCTGTTCACATCCCACGGCATCATGAACATGCGCAACAAGAAGTGGGCCGACGACTTCTCTCCTATCCAGGAGGACGGTCCCTCCTACGTCGACCGGGCATACTCCAGAGCCTACCTGCGCCATCTGTTCATAGCCGATGAAATCCTCGCAATGCAGATCGCCTCAATCCACAACCTCGCATTCTACCTCTGGCTCGTCACTGAAGCCCGCAACCATATCATTGCCGGCGACTTCGCTGCCTGGAAAAAATCTATCCTCCCGATTCTTACCCAAAGATTATGATTGTCTTATAAGCACATGATTGTCTTGAGTAACTGTTCAAAATAATTTTAAACTGTTACTTATAATACGGTTTAAATTCAAACGCTCTCTTAGCTTAACATATTATACCGATTATGAAATCTTGCATGAAAACAATTCTTGCCATTGCCATGGCATCTGTATCATCTCTCACGATGACAGCCGAAGATGACTGGGCCAACATCGAGCGCTACAACGCCGACAATCAGCGCATCATCAACGACCCAGCCAAGCCCTCCGATCTTGTCGTGTTCCTCGGCAATTCCATCACCGACAACTGGCCCGGCGTACATCCGCATTTCTTCGCTGACAACAACTTCGTGGGACGAGGCATATCCGGTCAGACCACCTATCAGTTCCTCGTCCGTTTCCGCAACGACGTCGTTGCCCTCCATCCTGCAGCAGTCGTTATCAACGGCGGCATAAACGACATCGCTCAGAACAACTATGCCTACAACGAGGATCTCACTTTCGGCAACCTCGTCTCTATGGCTGAGATAGCCGACGCCAACGGCATCAAAGTCATCATGACATCGCTTCTGCCGTCCAATCGTTGTGGCTGGCGACCCGACATAACTGACGTAGCCGACAAAGTAGCATCGCTCAACGCCCGCATCAAAGAATATGCCGAAAGCCACGGCTATCCCTACATCGACTACTACACTCCAATGATATCCGAATCCGACAGAGGCATCAATCAGGCATACTCCGGCGACGGCGTGCACCCTAATCCGGAAGGATACACCATAATGGAACAGACTGCCCTCCCGATAATCAAAAAAACGCTCCGGAAGAATTCAACCAAAAAATAATTGTATCTCCGGAAGAGCATTTGGACAACAAGTTTATCTCACGTTAAAAACACTCTTTTAGGGAGACTAAATTTTACAAAGACATCTCTGCAACAAGAGGAAAGTCAATATATCACAGCCATCACTCGTGATATATTGACTTTCCTCTTGTTGTAGAGACATATTCTGTCGCT
This sequence comes from uncultured Muribaculaceae bacterium, assembly GCA_947174635.1. Taxonomy (GTDB): domain Bacteria; phylum Bacteroidota; class Bacteroidia; order Bacteroidales; family Muribaculaceae; genus JAGBWK01. Next base: position 7,965 of record CAMWJS010000011.1, on the reverse strand, counting down.
TATTTCCCGGAAACAGGAGTAAGCATAACCGCAGCGCCGCCGCCGGGAGCGAGCTCAAGCGTCAATTCACTCTTGCTGTCCACCTTCTTTTCGTATATCTTGTACGACTTCGGATTGCTCTTATAGTCAGCATCCTTTCCATCCTCATAGATTGTAGCGACATACTTCCTCCCCTTCGGCAGGAAATCCAGCTTGAACTTCGCCTTGCGGGCATTCTCGTCAGTTATAGCGCCGATATACCAGTCATCGCTGTTCTTGTCCTGTCGTGCCACCGTGATATAATCGCCCGGCTCTGCCTCCAGATACACCGACGTTCTCCACTCCACAGGCACAGCCTTGATAAACTCAAACGCATCAGCATACTTGCGATAGCTCTCCGGCTTGTCGCACGCCATCTGCATCGGCGAAGGCATCGTCAGATACAGCGCCAGCTGACGGGCGATTGTAGTGCCCGGTTTCGAACCGTTACCATATCCATACGAAGCAAGATCCGTCTCGACGATACCCGGAGTATAATCCATCGGACCGCCCTTCAGACGCGTAAACGGCAAAATCGTGGTATGCTCCGGCGGATTGCCGCCCATAGCCTCATACTCGCCGCCGCGCGCCGATTCCTGAGCCACCCAGTTGGGCCACGTACGCATAAGTCCCGTCGGCCTTACAGCCTCATGACTGTTAACCATCACCTTGTGCTCTGCCGCACGGCGCACAACCTCGATATAATGGTCATTCATCCACTGCGACGAATGATGCTCACCGCGGGGTATGATATAACCCACATAACCCGTCTTCACCGCATCATATCCATGCTCGTTCATGAAGTCGAGAGCCGCATCGAGCTGACGCTCATAATCAGCCGCATTGGCCGACGTCTCATGGTGCATCACCAACTTCACACCCTTCTCCTTCGCATAACGCTCGAGCTCATCCACATCAAAATCCGGATAAGCCTTGTCAAACAGGAAATGGCGGTTTTTACGACCCTCAGTCCAGGTCTCCCAACCCTCGTTCCAGCCCTCCACAAGCACACTCCTGATGCCCGACTCAGCAGCAAAATCAATGTACTTCTTCACATTGTCCGTATTCGCCGCATGGCGCCCGTTAGGCTTCACCTTCGTATAGTCCGTCACACCGGGACGCGCACTCAGATCATCACTGTAAGCCCACGTATTGCCGCCGAGAAACATCTCCCACCACACGCCCATGAACTTCTGCGGATAGATCCACGACGTATCCTCGATTTTCGACGGCTCATTAAGATTGAAAATCATCTGCGAAGCAAGAATATCACGCGCGTCATCGCTTATCAGAAGCGTACGCCACGGCGTGTTGAAAGGCAGCTGCACATATCCGCGCATACCGTCGGCACCGGGCGTCAGATGCGACTTGAAACTCAGCTTCTCCGTATCCACATCCAGAGCCATAGCCGGATATCCGACGAGAGCAGCCTCATGCACATTCACATAAACCTTACCCTCCGGATGCTTCATCATCACCGGAGTCTGCACAGCCAGACCGTCAATCAGCGTCGACTCCGAATGACGCACACGCGGCAGCTTGTCGCCAAGCTCACTTATCCGCGAAGTAGTGTACAGAAACTCATCCGTATCATAATCCCCCGGAATCGCAAACACCGTATAGTCATCCGCAAAATTAAACTCCGTATTCTCCCCCGTCACCGACAGAAAATAATTGTCACCGCACTGAGGAAGCTCATACCTGAAACCCATACCATCATCAAACACCCTCACACGCAGATCGAAATCCAATCCACCCTCACCCTTGAAATGCCCCAGCAATTCATTATAATTGTTGCGGACCTCGGCAAACTCTCCCCATACCGGAGTCCAAACCTCGTCAAACGACGTCACCTCATCAAACTTCACACCATACCCGGCGGCGACAGCGCCCTCCCTGGCCATAAGTCCAAGACCGCTTTCAGCCACAACAGGCATCCCCTTGTAGCTCACACTGTACACCGGACGTCCCGAGCCATCCACATCGACACTAACCGCCACGTCACCGTCAGGCGACGTAACCACCGCCGCGCCACAGCTCATAGCGCATCCCATCCCTAAAAACAATAAAAACGAACTCTTCATAATTCAATATTTTAATCCATCTAATTATACATATCATATCACACACACCCAACCATCAAACCCATAAATCAAATAAATCCCAACCGACCCATCTGTCTTACTTGTCTAAAAGTCCCATCCGCCCCATTAGTCCCATCTGACTCATCCGCCCCGCCAGACCCCATAAACCCATCAGGCCAATTAGACCCATCAGCCTTATTAGGCTTATTCGACCCATTAGGCCTATTATTCTGATCAGACTTACAAATCTTCCCCGACCGACACCTAAATGCAAATTTAAAAAAACTTTTCCTCAAAAATGCGCCAAAAACATACAACCCACGAAAAAAAATCACAAAACACACATAAAAAAACAAAAAAATAAATTACCTTTGCACAGCAACAAAAAAACCACCCAAGGAGCGGTGCTCGAGTGGCTGAAGAGGCACGCCTGGAAAGCGTGTATACCCCAAAAGGGTATCCCGAGTTCGAATCTCGGTCGCTCCGCTAAATTCACTAAATCTCGCAAGCAGTATTGCCTGCGGGATTTTTTGCCATTCAAACAGATGACACCCACATTATACATAATCGCAGGATGCAATGGAGCTGGGAAGACTACGGCTTCATACTCGGTGTTACCTAATTTGTTAGAGTGCAGGGAATTTGTCAATGCCGACGAGATTGCGAAAGGGCTTTCTCCATTCAATCCGGAATCTGTCGCCATAGAAGCCGGAAAGCTTATGCTTCAACGAATTAACTTATTACTGAGTCGAGGAGAGACATTTGCCATAGAGACTACCCTCGCAACGCGTAGCTATGCCACGCTTGTGAAGCGGGCACATCAAATAGGTTATTACGTTGTGCTCTTGTTCTTTTGGCTTCCCTCTCCGGAGATGGCAGTATTACGCGTTGCAAAACGAGTCAGCGAAGGAGGCCATAATATTCCAACCGAAACAATCTATCGTCGTTATTGGTTAGGATTACAGAACTTCTTTTCCATCTTCTCGCCAATCGTAGATAGCTGGAGCTTTTTTGATAATACCGATAGCCCAATAGAATTGGCAAATGGAACTCATATATCAGATACGACTATCTTTAATAAAATCAAGGAATCATGTCGGAACAAGAAAAAATAAATTTAAGATTAAAGATTAATCAGGGTCTTAAGCAATCATATGAATCACTTCTACGCCGCAAAGCAGCTCTTGGGCAAGACATGGTGATAGCAGATGCCAACGGTCAGCCGATTGTTGTTCCAGCAAAAGACCTATTGGAGCGAAGTATTCAGTCAAAAGACAACAAATAATCGGATAACGTAAATGTTTCTGCGCGCACTCGGCATAGCCAAAGCAACCTCCGCTCTACCCTCGTTGGCACAATTTGGAATCAGAGACACAAACCTCGGCGATAAGTTGACAAACGTAGCGTAGCTGGTCTATCTGACGCTCATGCAGTTAATCGAATCACCAAGTACGAATAATTACGGGTGAGAAATATTTGCGAACACTAAAAAAAATAAGTTTGCAATGAATCCACTGCAAACTTACCTAATTTATAGAGCTGTCTAAAAGATGGCTTAATTATAAGTACAAGGATTGTTGGCATCCTTGTAAGGAACTTTACCATCAGTTAATCCATTTATATAGTCAATAAAATTTTCGCCAGTTGTAACATAATCAGGAACTGACAACCCTAATTTTTGAATTTTAGGAAGACGCGCCTGTATTTCCTTATTCATATCGTCTGCCTTAGAATGATTATATTGATCGAAGTATATAGGATATAGGATATCTACGAGCATAGTAAGCGCAGCTTTTTGAGCCTGTTCTTTCTCTCCTATTGCTACAAGATATGTCAGTTTCGGATTCGCGTGAGTTATATGTTGTCGAATTTGTTCAACATTGGATGTCATCTTCCACCAACGAATGAGCACAACTATTGACAGAATAATATACGCAATCACCACAACCAGAGTGAATATAGCGAATCCGGACAGGTCATCATCATGGCGAGAATAGCCATAATCTCCATAGTAAGCAAATGCGCTAAGAGCCGGAAATAAAGCGCAAATTAATACCGCAATCTTTTTCATTATATAATTTCTATTGGGTTAGTCAAAATTGATAGGGTTTTCTCGTTTTTGAAATAGCTTTTTTGAGTATTATTTAACATAGCTACGGTTTATTCTTTCCACGCCTTAAAGATACGTAAATTTCTCAGACTAAGCAAATAGGATTAGTGTTTGTTATTTATTCCTGTGAATAATACGTTTTTTTCGCCAAGAGGTTCGAGCAGGTTCTTCATTGATGTCATAGTGGCGCTGGAGGTAACAAAATCGACAATGACGAAGATGTTATGTCCTTTAGGTTGCTTTTCATCAAAAGTGAATTCCATTTTTCAAAAAAAATAATCTTTGCTGCCGTCGCTTAGATAGCAAAGCCACGTATTGCCCATTTACGATTTTGAAATATAAATTAAAATCTGGAGACCGATGTCACATTTGCGGAGGCTTATGCGTCATACTGTTGAGATTTCTCAAAAACATATTATTCAATCAACCATCTAAAAATTTAAAAGTCATGTATGATCTCGTACAAGCCCTCGTACCCATCTCTGTTGCAGTCGTTCTTCCCGTACTCATCGTATGGATTGTATTCCGTTCAGCCACAAACAAAGACAACAAAAACGCTGAAATCATCATCAAGGCAATCGAAAACAATTCCATCGTCGATACCGACAAACTCGTAAAAGCGTTGGGCAAACGAGGAAAAACACCCGCACAGTTGCTTCACGCCCGACTCCTGCGCGGATGCATATTCACCTTTATAGGCATCGCCGTAGCCATCTGCATAGTGATAAAAGCCTCCACTCTGCCTGAAATACATCTGCGTTACAGTTCAATGATGTTCTCCGGCATTTCACTTGCGATAGGCCTGGCATACCTTGTGGTATATTTCGTGACTCGCAAATCAGTCAGCAACGATGATTGAGCCGACCCGATCAGAATATGACACGACTGCAATTCATCAGATATGTAGAATCAAATCAGAGAGCGGTGCGCCGCTTTCTGATTGCTCTCTGTTGCGGTGACAGTGCTCTCGCCGATGATTTGGCTCAGGATACTTTTGTGAAAGCATATCTGTCGTGCGACACCTTCAGGGACGACGGCAAATTCTCGGCCTGGATTTATCGCATAGCCTACAATACATTCATAAGCAACCGCCGGAGCAAGCGGCCGTCCGAATCAATCTCCGAAGCAGCGACAATCGACAGCGCCGACTCCTCCGACAAAGCATTCGAATATCAGGAACTATACATGGCGCTTGACCGGCTCTCCGAAAAAGAGCGCTCCGCGATATTGCTCTACTACATGCAGGGATATGCCATAAATGAAATAGCAGAAATCACCGAATCATCCACCGACGCCGTAAGGCAACAGCTCTCACGCGGCAGACAACATCTGAAAGGACTTTTAAAAGAATAATCATGAACGAAGACAAATATACATCCCTCTTTGACAACTTCAATCCCGACATGTCACCCGACAGTCTGTTTATCCACTGCCTCGAACAGAACCTTCAAGCCGTCGAAATTGTCAAGAAGCACACCGTGGAAATGCAGCGAAGAAACCGCAAAGCCATAATCATCGCCGCAATCACCGGCTTTATTGTCGGTCTGCTCTCCTCATTCTGTTATCCCTTCCTTCTCAAAACCATCAACAGCATTGCAATCTCCGGCACAGCATTTGCCACACATATATCCGATTATGGGAGCGTATACATCTGGACGCTGATCTGCCTCCTGACTGGCATTCTGACATATTCAGCCTACGACCTCACACTCTCCGCACAAACGACAGCCAATAATCCAAAATACAACGACAGATGAATATCCTTTTTGAAAATATAACCCGGCTGCATACAACACCATTGGGCGAAATGCGCATCAAACGCAATCTCGGGCTGAACGACTGCGACCCAGTCAACGTAATCAAAAATTTAATCATGAACCCCGACGCCACAATCGAACGCATAGGCAAAAACTATTACATCCGCTCCGGCCATTGCCGCATAACGGTCAACGCCCGTTCCTTCACAATAATAACAGCCCACAAAATATAATAAAGGGCAACCGCAACACCACCTGCCCGATTGCCCTTTTCTTCATTTTTTTGAACTGGCTAATAGTTTGGGGATTCTCAAATATAATCGATCGCTTTGTACTGACAAAAAGCGCTTTAACGCACTATGTGTAAGTACGATAAAGCACTCTATGGGGACAAAGACTGTGTTTTAATAACTAACAGTGAAATTTACTTTTTTATCTGGTTTGATTTTATTTACAAGTATTGCTGAACGATAATAAGTAAAAAGGTCAAATTCGTCATCTTCATGACGGATTAACGTGAAATTTGCGCGAAAATAATATTCATCTTCGGCGTTGCTGAAATACCACCCGAAGCGATGCCCTTTAATATAACCCGGAATAAGCCAATACTGAACTAACAATGTCTGATTTGAAAAATCAATATTTAATAATTTGAGATCATCAAGATTGACATTTGGTTCATTCGGGAACTCATCAATAGAATTGATAACAAATCCCACCCGGGGATATTGGTGACGCTCCTCCGGAGTCATATTTACCCAATCAATTTGTGTTGATTGAGGTTCAAGTTCAGCCAATATTTTAAGCGGAGTTTCCAATCCGCCTTCATCGTTATTGTTGCATGAGCAAAATAACAAAATAATTGGTAGTATTATAAAGTGGTGATATTTCATTTTAAAATTCATTTATATAAGAGTGCCGGGGCTGCTGATTGACGGCGAGAGAATGAATTGTGCGACATTATTTCATTTGTCTACCAGCTTTTTGTATTCGCTGTAGCCGGCGGCGTCCATTTCTTCGAGGGGGATGAATTTCAGCGCGGCAGAGTTTATGCAGTAGCGCGTGCCGCCCGACTCCGTTGGGCCGTCGTTGAACACATGCCCGAGATGCGAGTCGGCACCCGCAGACCGTACTTCGGTTCTGACGAGTCCGTGGCTTGTATCGACCGACTCTTTCACCAGGCTGTCGTCGATGGGGCGCGTGAACGCCGGCCAGCCGCAACCCGAATCGTATTTGTCCGACGACACAAACAATGGCGTACCGTCCACAATGTCAACGTATATCCCGGGGCGGAACTCATGGTCATACTCATTGATGTACGGCCGCTCCGTAGCACTGTTCTGCGTCACCTCCCACTGCAACGGAGTGAGCCGACGGCGCAGCTCCTCGCGGCTTTCCGGGTTCCCGCTTGCCGTCTTTTTCATCTGCCTTACCTCCCTGAACAGTTCAGGATTGACATGGCAGTACCCTCCCGGATTTTTCACCAGATAGTCCTGATGGTACTCCTCCGCCGGATAAAAATTGACAAGCGGCTTCACCTCGATTGCCAGTGGCTGACGATAGCGCCGACCAAGCGTCGCCACCTCGGCCTCTATCACCGGGATATCCGATGCGTCGGTATAGTATATCCCCGTGCGGTATTGCGTGCCGCAGTCATTCCCCTGCCGGTTGACCGACAGCGGGTCAATGCTCTTGAAATATACCCTGAGCAGTGTAGACAGCCCCACCTCATCAGGATCGTAATCCACCTTGACGGTCTCGGCCGCTTGGGTCTGCCCCGTGCACACTTGCTCATAACTCGGATTGTCCACAATACTGTTGGCATAGCCCGCCGTAGTCTTGCCCACACCGGGCACGAGCGACATCAGATAGGCCGTGCCCCAGAAACAGCCTCCGGCCAAATATATCGTTTTCATAATAGCTTAATTTTAAACAGTTACTTTTAAGTACATGACAAAAATTTGAAAACATCGAATTTTGGGGTATAAGCAGGACG
>CAMWJS010000010.1 GCA_947174635.1 uncultured Muribaculaceae bacterium | reverse complement strand
AACCGCGGAAAGTTTAGTTCTGCAACACCCTCAGGAGCACATGGGCGTGTATATGGTGAATTATATAATTTTATGCTCCGGCGCTGTTTTGTATAAATGCATTTGTATATAAAAATTTGTATGTGTTCATTCCCGAAATCCGGTGCGTGCGGCGGCGAGGGTTTCGTTGCGGCCTATGTCGTACCATTGATAGGTTTCTGCGGGGGTGTAGGAGCGGATATCGAGGTTGGAGATGTTGTCGATGTAGAATGGTGTTATTGAGAATACGGGTTCGACAGCGGCATGTCGTTTCAATAACTGCAAGGCTTTGCGGTTTATGATGTGGATGCCGTTGAACGATGCTCCGCTGCAACTTTCGTCGGGACTGAATGATGCGGGGCGGCACTCTCCTGTCTTTAGGTTTTGCCAGCCTCTCAGGCGATGGCTTGAATCGAAATAAAGTTGGCGAGAAGAACTGCGTGTCGAGGTCAGCAGCGTTACGTCAGCCTCCGAATTCTTATGTGCCTCAATCATTTTATTGATGTCGAAGTCCGATAATATGTCGGCATTGTAGGCGATGAACGGCTCGTCCCCATCGAGCATGTCGGCCGCTTTTGCGATGCCGCCTCCGGTGTCGAGGAGTAATGATGACTCGTCGCTTATCGTGATGTCGCAGCCGAAACTGTCGTTGCGGTTGATGAACTCTACAATCTGCGGCGCGAAATGGTGCACGTTTACCACAATCTGCGTTATTCCTGCATTGCGAAGTCGCTCTATGACACGTTGCAGCATCGGCTTGCCGTTGACTTCGACAAGAGCCTTGGGGTGACTGAGAGTGAAAGGTTGCAGACGTGTACCGAGTCCGGCTGCGAATATTATTGCTTTCATTGGCGGCAAAAGTAACGGTTATGTTTTATAATTGATTTTGAGGATGTTGCAGAACTCAACGTCTGATGACGTCAGTTATCACAATGACGCCTCTCCGAGGCTAAATTACTTATACTTAGTCCATCCCCAGGCTTCGCCTGGGGTTACATTACAATCAGCATGTCTCCGACAAGCATCATAAGTTAGTTTATCTCTTCGATGTCATTATATCGGGGAGATATGTTTATTCCTCCTCGACAATCTGTTGTCCGAGAGTGGAGTAGCGTTTGTTGATGCGTTGTTCGCGGTGACACAGGCGGATGTCAATACCGTATTTATTGCTCAGATGAGCGGCCATTTTTTCGGCGCAGTAGACCGAGCGGTGCTGTCCGCCAGTACAGCCGAAATCGATTGTCAGCGATGTGAAGCCGCGACGCATGTATACGTCGACCGAACTGTCGGCAAGCGCGTAGCAATGTTCCAAAAACGGTTGTACTTCGCCTCTGGCTTCAAGAAACTCAATCACAGGAGCATCCATTCCGGTCAGTTTCTTATATTCGGCGTAGCGGCCTGGATTGTGCAGGCCTCGGCAGTCGAACACATATCCGCCACCGTTGCCCGATGCATCGTCTGGGAGTCCGCGCTTATAGGAAAAACTGCGGATGGTGACGGTCAGATGGTCGGCAGCTGCAACTGGTCTGAATTTGTCGGCCAGCTGTTCAAGTGTACTTACAAGGGTGGGGTATTGTCTGAAGTCGTTGGCCTCAAGCAATTCTTTGACCTTGTGGAGAGCCGGTGGAATGCTCTCCAAGAAGTGGACTTTTTTCTCGAAAAGCCCCCTGAATCCGTATGCACCAAGCACCTGCATAAGCCTGAACAGGACGACATGCTGAAGGCGTTCCTTGAATTTGTCGCGGTCGATAGCGGCATACCGTGAGGCCGAGTCGAGATACTCGTCAATCAGTTCTTCGCGTAAAGCTGACGGTATGTTGGCTTTGGCCTGCCAGAGGAATGATGCCACATCATAGTGCGCCGGACCTTTGCGCCCTCCCTGAAAGTCGATGAACCACGGTCGGCCATCCTTTATCATCACGTTGCGCGACTGAAAGTCACGGTACATGAATGTAGAGTATTCCTCTGAGAGGAGATAGTCGGCCAGACGTTCGAAGTCATCCTCGAGCCGGCTTTCATTAAAGTATAGTCCGGAAAGTTTGAGGAAGTTATATTTGAAGTAATTCAGATCCCACATTACAGTGCGGCGGCAGAATTCGGGCAGAGGGAAGCACACGTTGAAGTCGAGCCCTTCCGTGCCACGGTATTGTATGTCGGCAAGGCTGCGTATTGACATTGACAGCAACCGCTTCTCTTCGTCTGAAAATACGCCCGAGGCGCGTCCTTCCGCAATTGCGTCGAACAGCAGGGTGTCGCCTAAATAGTCCTGCAGGTAAGCGTCGCGCTGTGGCGTCACGGCCACAACGCGCGGCACCGGCAGGTTGCGGTCGGCAAAATGGTTGGCAAGTTTTATGAACGCTTTGTTCTCTTCGACCGACTCTCCGATGACGCCAATGTAGATGCCTCCATCTCCTTCGAGACGATAGTATCGGCGGTTGGAACCGGATCCGGTGAGTTCGATGATTTTTTCAGGCAGCCGGTAGGTCACCTTTTGATATAATGAGGATAAAACGGTAGTAGGCATTATGATGAATGTTGAAAAGCAATGCAAATTTAACAATATTTGCCGATAAAATGATGATGACGGTTCGCGCGTACAGAAAATTTCACCAATAGGAAGTCCGGACCGTTCTACCAGTTCTGCAATACCATTACCTGCCGCGGTGCAAACGTCATGGTTTTCTCTATTGTCACAGGCTGGCCGCCGACAACGTCGTAGAGCTGCGAGCCGTAGGGCAGAGCCTCGACTGTACGCTCCATTGTCAGCGTCTGCTCGGTGTCGCGCCCGTTAAGAATGACAGTCACCTCTTTGTCTCCGAGTTTGCGCTGATAGACATACAGTCCGTTCTGCGGCATGAAATGTTTTAGCGAGCCGCGGGCCATCACGTCGCGGGCCTCGTCGCGTCGCCATTTCAGAAGTTTCGACATGAAATCCCAGGCCTCGTTCTGCTGCGGCGTACGTCCCTCGCGGGTAAAGGCGTTGACTTTATCGCCAGGAAATCCGCCGGGGAAATCCAGCCGTATGAAACCGTCGCTACCCTCTTTGCTGCCATGCATCAGTATTTCGGTACCGTAATATATCTGAGGTATGCCTCGCGAAGTCAGCAGGAAAGTCACAGCCTGCTTCCAATTGTCGAGCGAATCGGGCTGTTCGAGCAGAAAGCGGTCAGAATCGTGGTTGTCGAGGAATGTAAGTATACGTTGCGGCTCCGGATACATGAAGTCTTGCGACAGATGGTCGTAAAGGTCGTTCAGCCCATGCCAGGGGTCGGTGTCGTCATAAAAGGCCTTGCGTCCGTCCTGCACGAAATAAAAATCCATCACACTGGGCAGATGCGTGTCAACCGGATTGAGTTTGCTGCCGGCCTGCCAGAAAGCACCGCCCGACTCATTGCCATACCAGCACTCGCCCACAATGTTGAATTCGGGGTATTCACGAAGCACATCGGCAGCCCAGCCGGCCATGGCCCGCATGTCGGCGTATGGATATGTGTCCATGCGTATGCCGTCGATTTTGGCTGACTCGATCCACCAGATAGAATTCTGTGTCAGATATTTCATCAGATGTGGGTTCCGTTGGTTCAGGTCGGGCATTGAAGGTACAAACCAGCCGTTTACTGTATGTTCGAGGTCGTAGTCGCTTACGTAGGGGTCGTGTACGGTGGTGAGGCGGAAGTTGGTCATCACATCCATTTCGGGATGGTTGATCCAGTCATTCGACGGGGAGTCCTTCAGCCAGTGATGGTTGTGGCCGCAGTGATTGAAAATCATGTCCATCACCACCTTGAGCCCCTTGTCGTGGGCTTCGCTTATGAGCTGGGAATACTCTTCGTTTGATCCGAAACGCGGGTCGATTTTGTAATAGTCGGTCGTGGCGTAGCCGTGATAGCTGCCGCCGGGCATATCGTTCTCAAGCACAGGACATACCCAGATTGCGGTCGCTCCGAGCGAGTCGATATAATCCAGATGGTTGCGGATGCCGCGCATGTCGCCGCCGTGGCGCGAGTTGGGGTTGTCGCGGTCGGGGGTAATTGGAAATTCCATTCCGGTAATGTCGATATCCTTGTCAGGCATGCCCTTAGCAAAGCGGTCAGGCATGAGCAGATAAAGCACATCGCCGGCATCAAAGCCTTTGTATTCGGCGGCCGAGCGGTCTCGCTGACGCAATTCGTATGATACTGATGCCTTTTTGCCGTCAAGAGTATAGCGCAACTGTATCTTGCCTGCCTTGGTGTCTGGCGCTACAGTAAGATACAGAAACTTATAGTTGGGGCTGTCAAGGCTCAGTTGCTCTATGAGTTTCACACCTGTATAGTTCACGTTGAATTCAGCTCTGGCGATGTTGTTGCCCGTAAGCATAATCTGCAGTGTATCGTTTGCCATGCCGACCCACCAGTAGGGAGGTTCGATGTTTGTTATCACGTCAGGAGCGGTGCGGGCGCCGCAAATCGAAAATGTACCGGCCACAAGACCGACAGCCAAGGCTTTTATTCTTTTCATGGAGGTATAGTAATAAATGGAAGTGTAGTAATAATATGATACACAAAGATACAAAAAAATTCAATGCTAAAATAGCCCGACCACATGCAGTCGGTATTCCTATGCCGGCATCACTATAATCTGTGTACAAAATAACGGTAAAAAATGCCGTTTGTGCCCCGTAGATATGGAAAAAGGGAAAAATTTTCGTAACTTCGCGGCCGAAATCAATCCATCGATCAGCATAAACTATGTCAGAAAATTCCCTTTTATCACGTCTCGACGGCATCGATGCCCGCTTTGCCGAGGTGTCGACTTTGATTACCGACCCGTCGGTGATAGCCGATATGCGACGCTATGTCAAGTTAACGAAGGAGTACAAGGATCTTGAGCGTCTGACCAAGACCACCCACCGCTACCGCGACCTGCTTGCCAATGTCGACGAAGCCAAGGATATACTTGCCAACGAGAACGACGCTGACATGAGGGCAATGGCCCGCGAGCAGCTCGACGAGGCCACCACCGAGCTTCCAAAGGTAGAGGAGGAGATAAAGTTGCTGCTCATTCCCGCCGATCCCGAGGATGGCAAGAATGCCATAGTCGAGATACGTGGCGGTACAGGCGGCGACGAGGCGGCCATCTTCGCCGGTGACCTGTTCAAGATGTACACCAAATACTGCGAGTCAAAAGGCTGGAGTGTGGCAGTCTCGAGCGTAAGCGAAGGCGCTGCCGGCGGATACAAGGAGATTGTGTTCGCAGTCAGTGGCGAGGGCGTCTACGGCACCATGAAATATGAGAGTGGAGTGCACCGCGTGCAGCGAGTGCCGGCCACCGAGACGCAGGGGCGTGTGCATACATCGGCCGCCACCGTCGCAGTGCTCCCCGAGGCCGAGGAGTTTGACGTAGAGATCAACGAGGGCGAAATCAAGTGGGATACTTTCCGCTCCGGCGGAGCCGGCGGACAGAACGTCAACAAAGTGGAGTCTGGAGTGCGCCTGCGCTACATGTGGCGTAACCCCAACACCGGCGTCACAGAGGAAATCCTTATCGAATGTACCGAGACCCGCGACCAGCCCAAGAACAAGGAGCGCGCACTGTCGCGCCTGCGCACATTCATCTACGACAAGGAGCATCAGAAATATCTCGACGACATAGCATCGCGCCGCAAGACGATGGTATCGACGGGCGACCGTTCGGCTAAAATACGTACTTACAACTATCCCCAGGGACGCATCACCGACCACCGCATCAACTATACCGTCTACAACCTCCAGGGATTCATGGACGGCGACATACAGGACTGCATCGACCATCTCATTGTGGCTGAAAACGCTGAAAAACTTAAAGAATCAGAGATATAAAACAAATGGAAACATTACTGACCTTATCCAAATTCAGCTTCCGTCATATTGAACATTCATGGCCGATATTGGTTGGGTTGTGTGTCTTTATCATAATAATGGTGGAGATTGATCAATCTCGTAAGAAAAAGAAACGCAGACAAAAATAATAACAGACAGCCGTGAGTCTATAGCGGCAATAAAACAATATAATCATGAACCGTAAACAACTCGCTGACAACATACGCACAAAGCGTTCTTATCTTTGTGTGGGTCTTGATACCGACATCAAGAAAATTCCTGCCCATCTTCTTGAAAAAGAGGATCCTATTTTTGAGTTCAATAAAGCCATTATCGACGCTACTGCGCCATATTGCGTGGCCTATAAGCCAAATCTCGCGTTCTATGAATGCTTCGGCGTTGCCGGCTGGATTGCTCTTGAAAAGACTGTGAAATATATCAAGGAGAATTATCCCGACCAGTTCATTATCGCCGATGCCAAACGCGGCGATATCGGCAACACATCGAAAATGTATGCCCGCGCACTGTTGGAGGAACTCGATGTCGATGCCGTTACTGTCGCACCCTACATGGGGGAGGACAGCGTGACACCTTTCCTGGGCTATGAGGGGAAATGGGTGGTACTGCTCGCCCTCACTTCCAACAAAGGCAGCCTCGACTTCCAGCATATCAAGGATGAGGAGGGTACACCTCTGTTTGAGACCGTGATGAAGAAAGCGCAGGCATGGGCATCGCCCGACGAACTGATGTTCGTATGCGGAGCTACTCAGGCCGAGATGTTCGACGAAATACGCCGTATCGCACCCAATAGTTTCCTCCTTGTTCCTGGCGTTGGAGCGCAGGGTGGAAGCCTTGTGGAAGTTTCGAAACGCGGTCTTATTGACGACTGCGGTCTGCTCGTCAACTCATCGCGCGGCATCATCTACGCCTCCACAGGCGCCGACTTCGCCGAACGTGCCGGAGAAGAAGCACGTAAACTCCGCGACCAGATGTCGCAACTGCTCAAATAATATTTTATTTGCGCGATTTATAAGTCACAGCATTAAAAATCACGTCTGCAAAAACGAGATTCAACCGTTGTTTGCAGACGTGATTTTTTAGTGACGTATTCTCTTGCGGAGACTTCCCTCAAGGCCTACTGTTTGTAGTAAGTTACAGATTCGCCATCTGTGTCGGTCTGAAGCATTTCGTTGTCCGAGATAATGTTGAGCTTGAGCGCTTGTGGCTTTTTCAGTTCGCCTTTCAACTCTTTCATCATTTCGCTACGCGCTTCTGATTCGCTCATTTCTGTATTCTCAAGATAGTCGCGCGAGAACTCGAGCCTGATATTATCCACGTCATAGTTTGAGACTATCTCATTTTTTGTGGCGTACCACGTGCCATTGGCGTACATTGTAAAGTAACCAAAGTTAAAGTCCATATAAGATAGCTCGCATTTTGCCTCGATTGAGAAAGTGTGGCTTTCGGCATCATAACGTACGGTTTCGGTGAGATGACCAAGCACCCCATCTTCCGTCTCGCTGTATGCTGCCTGCCATGTTCCGGCAATTTTCTTTTCGATTTCGTAATCGCCCTGCGAACCGCACGATGCCAGCACTAAGGCAATGGCTATCGTCAATAGAAAAAATGTTTTCTTCATGTTGCGATAATTGTGATTGATTATTGGATTTATTAGAGTTATCGCAAAGATAATTAAATTTTTAAGTTATTTATCATCGGATTTGATTTAAAACGGTTCAAAATTGAAAAATAATATCAATAATATCCATCTGGTTCAAAATGATGCCACCGTGCGCGTGTATATGACAGTCATGTGTTCGGTTTGATTGTTGCCACAAGGCGGGGGCATATTATATGAAAAGTGAAAGATAAACGTTGGCGTGGATTGCTTTTTTTTGTTAATTGTGATTGAATAAGGAAAAAAATCATTATTTTTGCGTCAGATAAAAATGTCTATTGAATTAATCTAATAATAGTAATCAAAATGACTATCGACAATTACAATTTCGCCGGCAAAAAGGCGATTGTCCGTGTGGACTTCAATGTACCTTTGGATGAAAACGGTAAAATTACCGATGATACCCGTATCCGCGGCGCGCTCCCCACTCTGAAAAAAATTCTTGAGGATGGCGGCTCGCTTATCATCATGTCACACATGGGTAAGCCCAAAGGCAAAGTCAACCCCAAATTCTCACTTGCTCAAATCAAGGACGATGTAGCCAAGGCTCTCGGCCGCGATGTCATATTTGCCCCCGACTGCGCAAATGCAGAAGAGGCAGCTGCCAACCTCAAGCCCGGCGAAGTGCTGTTGCTTGAAAACCTCCGCTTCTATCCCGAAGAAGAGGGCAAACCCGTAGGCATCGACAAAGAAGACCCCGCTTACGAGGCTGCAAAGAAAGAGATGAAAGGCCGTCAGCAGGATTTCGCCAAGAAGCTTGCAAGCTATGCTGATGTTTATGTAAACGACGCATTCGGTACTGCTCACCGCAAACACGCCTCTACTGCCGTTATCGCTGAAAACTTTGCTTCTGACGACAAGATGCTCGGCTACCTTATGGAAAAAGAGGTGAAAGCTGTCGACAATATCCTCAGCGACATCAAGCGTCCCTTCACCGCTATCATGGGTGGTTCTAAGGTGTCGACCAAAATCGGCATCATCGAAAACCTCATGGACAAGGTTGACAACCTTATCCTCTGCGGTGGTATGACTTATACATTCGCAAAAGCCCAGGGTGGCAACGTGGGCCTGTCGATCTGCGAAAACGACAAACTCGACCTCGCTCTCGACATCATGAAGAAAGCTAAAGAGAAAGGTGTCAACCTCGTGCTCGGCACTGACTGTGTGGCTGCTGACAGCTTCAGTAATGATGCCAACACTCAGGTTGTATCATGCATGAATATCCCCGACGGATGGGAAGGTCTTGATGCAGGCCCCGAAACCCGCAAGGCTTTCGCTGATGTAATCAAAAACGCCAAGACTATCCTTTGGAACGGTCCTGCCGGCGTATTTGAATTCGACAACTTTACCGCAGGTTCACGTGCTATCGCCGACGCTATCGTAGAGGCTACCAACAACGGCGCGTTCTCGCTCGTAGGTGGTGGCGACTCTGTCGCTTGTGTCAACAAGTTCGGTCTTGCCGACGAAGTATCTTACGTATCGACCGGCGGCGGCGCTCTTCTTGAAGCCATCGAAGGTAAAATCCTCCCCGGCATCGCAGCCATAAAAGGATAATACGTTTATTTCATAATTTTGATAACGGGCACAGGCAATGAAACATTTATTGCATTGTGCCCGTTATTATGATTATACCCGTTATTATGATTATAATTGTAGCCGGCTTCGATGAGGCATAGTGGTCCGGAGTCAATATGTTTCCTCTACGAAGTGGCGCTACGATTTTTTTTACCGATAATGTTTTATCGTCATGGAATTGTTTGATAATGATTTTCAGCGTTGGATAGCGGAGCACGGGAGTGAAGATGCCGCGAAACTGCGGTTGCGCCATGCCGGTGACACTGCTGAGATAAAAGAGGCTATATCGCAGATAGAATATAGCCGTAAAGCAGGCGACAAGTTCAGGAAATGCCAGGTCATGGGCAATGGCGATTATCCGGCCGACTATGGTTTCTGTCCGCATTGGTTCCCATCGGCGTTGAGCGTTGAGCAGGCATCGTCGGCAACAATGGCATGCTTTCATGCATCGCTTGTCGGAAAAGAGAGCCGCGTGCTTGACATGACGATGGGACTTGGTGTTGACGCCGCCGCAATCGCATATCTTGACAATGCCGCCGTCACGGCAATAGAGCGCGATGAGCGCCTTTGTCTTTTTGCCGGAGCAAATTATTGCGGTATCCCGAATATTGAAATCGTCAATGCCGACAGCGTGGAGTGGCTGCGGGCATCACACCAGACCTACGACTGGATTTTTATCGACCCGGCCAGGCGGGATGATATAGGCCGTCGCGTATTCAATATCCATGACTGCACTCCCGACATTGCTGAGATATTGCCGTTGCTGCTTGAACATGCTCCCGATGTGCTCGTGAAACTGTCGCCGATGCTTGACATCTCGGCTACTATTGCCGACCTGAAGCAGGTGTCGAAAATATATGTCGTGGAGGACAGGGGAGATGTACGTGAATTGCTGGTGCATATCAGTCGCGACGCTCACTCTGATTCAGATAATACAGAAATAGTTGCGGTGAGCGTAGGCAGCGAATTTATGTTCACTCGGGCGCAGGAGGCCGCAGCTGTGGAGCGGTATTTCAATCCGGTTGCAGGCGGATATCTCTATGAGCCGTCGCCGGCAATAATGAAAGCCGGTCCGTTCAGGTTGCTTTGCGAAAGATTCGGTGTAGGAGCATTGCACCCAAATACACATTTATATGCTTCTGCCGATATGGTTGACGGATTTCCCGGTAAACGTTATCGGATAGAGGCTGTGATTCCTTATGCCTCGAAGTATATCAAACGTTTTGCCAAGGATTATCCCGCTGCATCTGTCAGTGTCAGGAATTTCCCGTGTCAGGCCGCTGCGTTGAAAGCAAAACTGAAAGTAAAGGAAAGTGACACCGTCAGGGTTGCCGGTGTGACGCTTAAGGGTGGAAGCCAGGTGCTGATTGTAATGAAAAAAGAGTAGTTCAGGTCAGCCACGCTCGAACATGCGTGCCATCGAACGCTTGTCTTCGCGTTCCTTGATTGACTGGCGCTTGTCGTATTCCTTCTTGCCCCGGCCTATGCCTATTACGATTTTGGCGAGTCCGCGCTCGTTGATGAACAGACGCAGCGGAACGATGGTGAAGCCGGTCTCTTTTCCCGATTTTTCGAGTTTGGCTATTTCTTTGCGGTTTAGCAGCAGTTTGCGGTCGCGGCGTGCCGAGTGGTTGTTGTAGGTGCCGTAGAAATATTCGGCGATATACATGTTCTTAATCCATACTTCCCCTTTCTCCACATAGCAGAATGTGTCGACGAGCGAGGCTTTGCCCATGCGCACGGATTTAATTTCCGTGCCCGTAAGCACTATTCCTGCAGTAAAGGTGTCGCCGATAGCATAGTCGAAGGTGGCACGTTTGTTTTTTATATTTATGTCTTTGGCAAGTTTCATTTCAGAGAATATTGTCCGTGGTTGTTATGGAATAACAAGTTCGGTGACGTTTATGGTTTTATGATATCGAAAATCGATATCAGCAGGTAGGGCGGCACGATGATTGAGAATATTGTCAGAAACATGTAATGGCCGATTTTGTCAGGAGCCACCGATTCGTACCGCATGCTTTTATATAGTATGAATCCGACATAGATTGGCAGGAATTTCAACACTGCCAGGTCAATCGGAATTATATTGATGATAATCGTGAAGATGGCGAGGATTGCTATTGAGTAGATTGCCACAGTGGAATTCTTGCGGGCCGACGGCTCCTTGTCGCAGATTTTGTCCATTGCCAGCCCCATTGTGAATTCCGCTAAAAACATTGTTGCGAAATATGCGGTAAAAGTCACGAGGGCATTCTGGATTACCGATATAAGAGTCGTTGAAGAGTCTATTTTCCAGAAAGCGCCAACGCACGATAGGGCGGTTATGGCCAAAAGCGGATACAGGCCGTCGCGGCATAGTGCCGCCGGCTCGTCGGAGTCATGTGAAACATCCTCCCAGCCCCGCGAGGGGTTGACGATGAGCTGTAAAATATTTTTTAGAAAGCGTAGCATAATTGTATAAATCGGATACAAAGATAGTAAATTGGCGATAATTTTAAAACAAAAACACCGGGTGGTTATGTTTATATATTAAAATTTCGTACTTTTGCACGATAATGCCGAATAGACCGGCTCGCGGTTATGCTCTTTTGCTGCATTGATGCGCGCCGGAGCATTGGTAAATCGTCATTTCATAAATCGGTTAATAACGCAAACGCAACTACAATATGCCCAGAATATCGCAGCGCGGCGAGCAGATGCCCGCATCTCCTATACGCAAGCTTGTGCCATTGAGCAACGAAGCCAAGTCCAAGGGTATCAAAGTGTATCACCTTAACATCGGACAGCCCGACTTGCCGTCGCCGGCCGAGGGACTTGAGGCGCTGAAACATATCGACCGGACCACGCTTGAATACAGTCCGTCGGAAGGATTGCTGTCGTTACGCAAGAAATTGCAGCAATATTATAAAAGTTTTGACATCAATGTCGATGTCGACGACATCATTGTCACCACCGGCGGCTCTGAAGCGGTGCTGTTCGCATTTATGGCATGCCTCGATCCTGGTGATGAGATTATTGTGCCTGAGCCTGCATATGCCAACTATATGGCGTTCGCGATTTCCGCAGGCGCGAAAATTGTCACTGTGGAGTCGACCATCGAGGAGGGGTTTGCTTTGCCTCCGGTATCGAAGTTCGAGGAACTGATTACCGAACGCACCAAAGGTATCCTTATCTGCAATCCCAACAATCCGACCGGATACCTCTATACGCAAAAAGAGATGAACCAGATACGCGACCTCGTTAAAAAACATGATTTGTTCCTGTTTTCCGATGAAGTGTATCGCGAGTTCTGCTATACGGGAGCGCCTTATATTTCGGCATTCCATCTCAAAGGTATTGAGGAGCAGGTGGTGCTTATAGATTCTGTCTCGAAACGCTACAGCGAATGCGGCATACGTATCGGCGCTATCATCACCAAGCATAAGGAGTTGAAGAAAAACGTCATGAAATTCTGTCAGGCGCGCCTCAGTCCCCCGTTGCTCGGTCAGATTGTGGCGGAAGCATCAATTGATGCATCGCGCGACTATATGCTGATGACGTACAACGAATATGTAGAGCGCCGCAAATTCCTTATCGACGGACTCAACCGCATCCCCGGATGTTATTCGCCGATACCGATGGGCGCGTTCTACACGGTGGTTAGTCTTCCTGTCGATGATGCCGAGAAATTTTGCTCCTGGTGCCTGAAAGAGTTTCAGTATGAAGGAGCTACGGTATTTATGGCCCCCGCGTCGGGCTTCTACGCTCACCCCGATCATGGCAAGAATGAAGTCCGTATGGCCTATGTGCTCAACAAAGAAGATCTCGCGCACGCTCTGACTGTGCTTCGTGAAGCTATTGCCGCTTATCCGGGTCGTACATACTGATGAGTCTCAGGCTATAGGTGTAGAAAAATACTGCGGGGAAAGTAATGCGCATAGATTTATTTATCGCACGGCGCTTGCGGCTTAGCGACAGCAATGGCAATCGTGTCAGGACGTCAATAAGGATTTCGACGGCAGGAGTCGTTCTGTCGGTAGTCATCATGCTGATGACGATGGCAATCACTTCGGGCTTCAAACACGAGATTGTCAATAAACTTATCGGATTTGACGCACAGTTCACCGTGCAGGCTCAGGCTGAAGATGTCGTATCGTCTCAGCCGTTGATTGCCGATGCCGCTGCGGCGGAAACGGTGATTAAGAATGCTCTTCCGGGAGCTGTCGTCGAAGAGAGCATGAGGATGCCCGCAATGCTCAAGACCGAAGACGATTTCTCCGCTGTCGTGTTCCGCGGATACGGCGGAGCCGGGCACGATGCTTTTATCAAAGCAAACATAGTGTCTGGCGATTTGCCTCGGGGTGATGCCTCGGCTGACAGTATTGTCGTTTCATCGGTCGTGGCCCGTCAGCTCGGGCTGCAGGTGGGAGATAAAATCAGCACCTGTTTTTTTATCTCCGACAAAATGCGTATCCGCAATTTTAAAGTCTCGGCGATATATGATTCCGGATTTGGTGAATACGACAAGGTCGTGGCTTATGCTCCGCTGTCGGTGCTGCGTAAAATATCCGGTATTCCCGATGGCAGTGTCGCATCGTTTGAGGTGACGGGGCTTGCCCCGGAGGATATGGGCGAAGCATGGCAGTCGCTCCGTTCGGCGCTTATGCAGGCTTATTATTCCCGACAGCTTACGGAGTATCTTGAAGCGGATTGTATTCTCCGTTCGGGTGCTGTTTATTTCAATTGGCTTTCACTACTCGATACCAATGTGGTGGTGATACTTGTACTGATGACCGCCATATCGTCGTTCACCCTGATTGCATCGTTGATTATCCTTATTCTTGAGCGTGTCAATATGATAGGTACGTTGAAAATGCTCGGCGCCACAAATTCGATGATACGCCGCATATTCATCCTCCTTGACCTCAAGGTGCTTGCAAAGGGGCTGGTCGCGGGCAATGCGGTGGCGTTGGCGCTCATTATGCTGCAGCAGCATTTCCATCTGCTTCCGCTCGACCCTGAGTCCTACTATATATCGTTCGTGCCGGTAAAAATTACGGTATGGCAGGTACTGGCTTTAAATGCGTCCGCAATAGCGGTGGCGACACTGATAATGGTGCTCCCGTCGATGATAATCTCGCGCCTGAAACCCGCTTCAATTCTGCGTTTTGAATAGATGTTGATATCATTTTAACATTCTATTCGACTTTTTTCCTTTTTTTGTTGTTATAGTTAAAAAGCTACGCAAAATTTTTATTAACTTTGTGAGTGAAAAAGATATAATAGTTTCAACTGTAACCACATAACATAAAATTCTCTTGATGAGCGAAAACAACAACATCGACCAACTTATTATCGACGGTATTCAGGATAAAAAAGGACATAACATCACAGTCGTGGACCTTAGTCATATCGAGGGAGCTGCAGCTTCAAAATTCATCATCTGCGAGGGTTCGTCCTCAATGCAGGTAAACGCTATTGCCGACAACGTTCGGGAGCATCTGCTCGAGCAGTGCCGTGTCAAGCCTTACAACTACGACGGATATGCCAATGCCGAGTGGATTGTTATTGACTATGGCGATATTTTCGTGCATGTGTTCCGTCCCGAAATCAGACAGCGGTACAATCTTGAAGACCTCTGGAGTGATGCGGTGGTCACCGAAATTCCCGATCTTGACTGATGACACTCCGCGGGTGGGTATATGCAACTCTCCCGGAAAGACAATGATGTCTACTATCCACACACAAATCCATTGCAAATTCATTTAAATTATGCCCGGACCAAATCCCAAGAAAAGACAGATAAAATTCAGCATGTTCTGGATGTATGCCATCATACTCCTTTTCCTTGCCGGTATATTTTATCTTGATGACAATTCGATAGAGAAAGAAGTCAACTATACAGCATTTGAAAATATTGTCGCTCCGGAGGATAGCGCGCACCGGAATCTGTCGGGTATTACAAAGCTTGTAATCGACACTAAAAAAGGACGCGCCACAGCCTATCTTTCCGACTCTCTCGCCGCTGAAAATTTCCCTCAGAGCCAGTTCAAAGGCCAGGAAGCCAAGATTTGGACCAAAATCGGAGATGTAGGCGAATTCCAGCGTGAAGTCAAGGCATGGAGAAACAGCAAGCGGTTTAATGCCCCCGAACAATACGAAGAGGGCAGCAGTATCGGCACATATATATGGTCGTTCGGCCCGATAATACTCCTTATAGTATTCTGGATGCTGATAATGCGGCGTATGTCAGGTCGCGACGGCAGCGGTGGCGGAGTATTCTCTGTCGGAAAATCAAAGGCTCAGATTTTTGATAAGGACGGCCCGAATAAAGTGACATTCAAGGATGTCGCAGGCCTTTCCGAGGCAAAAACCGAGATAGAGGAAATTGTAGAGTTCCTCAAGAATCCGCAGCGTTACACCGACCTTGGAGGTAAAATTCCTAAAGGCGCACTGCTCGTGGGCCCTCCCGGAACCGGTAAGACGCTTCTCGCCAAGGCGGTTGCTGGCGAGGCCAACGTGCCGTTCTTCTCGATGTCAGGTTCTGATTTTGTTGAGATGTTTGTCGGAGTTGGTGCATCGCGTGTGCGCGACCTCTTCCGTCAGGCCAAGGAGAAAGCGCCGTGTATCGTGTTTATCGACGAGATTGACGCGGTAGGTCGTGCGCGTGGCAAGAACCCCAATATGGGTGCAAACGATGAGCGCGAGAATACTCTCAACCAGTTGCTCACCGAAATGGACGGTTTCGGGTCGAACAGCGGTGTCATCATCCTTGCGGCCACAAACCGTGCCGATATCCTCGACAAGGCTCTTATGCGTGCCGGCCGTTTCGACCGTCAGATATATGTGGAACTTCCCGATCTCAATGACCGTGTAGCCATATTCAAGGTACATCTCAAAAAAATCAAGATTGACGACACTGTGGACATCGAGCTTCTCGCCCGTCAGACTCCGGGATTTTCCGGCGCTGACATTGCCAACGTGTGCAACGAGGCTGCTCTTATCGCCGCTCGTCATAATAAAAAGACTGTCGAAAGGCAGGACTTCATCGATGCTGTCGACCGTATAGTCGGCGGCCTTGAGAAGCGCTCTAAAATCACTACCGACGAAGAGAAGCGCTCTATCGCCATACATGAGGCGGGCCACGCTACCATATCATGGCACCTGCGTTATGCCAATCCCCTTATCAAGGTGACTATCGTACCGCGTGGAAAGGCTCTCGGAGCTGCATGGTACCTGCCTGAAGAACGTCAGATTACACCGAGCCAGGCAATTCTTGATGAAATGTGTGCCACTCTTGGCGGACGTGCCGCCGAAGAATTGTTCCTCGGACGTATTTCAACCGGTGCGGTCAACGACCTCGAGCGTGTCACCAAGCAGGCCTACGCCATGGTTGTATACTATGGTATGAGCGACAAGCTTCCCAATATCTGTTATTATGACTCGACAGGTCAGGACTATGGTTTCTCCAAACCCTATTCGGCCGAACGCGCGCGTATAATCGACAAAGAGGTGTCACGCATCATATCAGAGCAATATGAGCGCGCCAAGCAGATACTGCGTGAACATGCGCAGGGACACAACGATTTGGCCGACGTGCTGATCAGCCGCGAAGTGATTTTCACCGAGGATGTCGAAAAGATTTTCGGAAAACGTCAGTGGACATCACGCACCGATGAAATACTTGCCGCGCGCGAGACCGGTAAGTCTGAAAATACGGATAATGCCGGTGAAAATGCGTCCGAAGAGAATGCTTCCGGCGCGGATACATCCTCCTCGTCAGAAGGAAATATTGAAGATGTAGAGGCTGAGGATATAAAATAGATGTCGTGCGTGTATGAATAAGGTGCGGCAAGTCATATTGACAATATTCATCTCTATGATACATATTGTGGTGTCGGCGGTCAGTCCAGCCGACACCACAATTGTTGTGGTGTCGCGTGTCGATGATGCAGGCAATATTATAACAAATCCTTATTTCAAGACGCCTCCGCTTGCTGTCAATACTGTACAGCACGGTGACTCTGCGTCTATGTCGCGTCGTCAGCTTTCGGTCGATTTTATCTCGAAGGAGACCAACTATGCCGATTCGCTCGGATTGCTCAGATGGGCGCCCGAATGGTCGCGCCGCTATCTCTCTACACTCATTCGCGGCAATGTGGACCGCACGTTTGATAAACCGTTCGATATGAGTTTTGCGGTAACACCATCCTACACGCGTGAAGCCGGCTTCGGCATCGGAGGAGCGCTTACCGCTCTATACCGCATCGACCGTACCGATTCAATAATGCAGCCGTCCGATGTGTTTATGTCAATAAATGCCTCGCTCAACGGCTTTTTTGTGCTTACGCTCAAAGGAAATAATCTTTTTACCGACAGGCGTTCGCGTCTGAGCTATAAAATTGAGCTTTACCGCAAGCGCCTTGACTTCTGGGGTATAAATTCCGAACAGACTGCCAATAATCCGAAATCGCGCTATGACCGCCGCCAGATTGACCTTCAGGCCGATTATATCTATAAGGTAAACCGTAATTTCTATGCCGGACTCTGTCTGCATGCCGACTATACCGATGCTCGCGATGTGCTTAATCCGGAATACATGCTTGGCGAACGGCGTCAGTATTATGTCACAGGGTTAGGCGCGTCGTTCGAATTCGATACACGTGACAATCTGCTCACTCCCACACGCGGCTTCCATCTGGCCTACCGCCCGATGTTCTTCTGGAAGGTGTTGGGCTCGGCGCCATCATCATTTTTCAACCACACTTTTATCGCGAATACCTATTTCCGTCTGTGGCGGGGCGCAGTGCTTGCCTACGACCTATATGCGAGTTTCAATACATCGCACACGCCTTGGACCATGCGTGAAATGATTGCGTCTGACGGCATACGCATGCGAGGATACTATATGGGGTCGTATATCGACAACAACCAGATAGCGTCGCAGATTGAATACCGGCAGAATATCTACCGGCGGCTCGGAGCCACGGCATGGGTGGGCGGTGCTGCATTGTTTGCCGCTCCGAGGGAATTCCGTCGTGAGGACATAAAGCCTGAATGGCTTCCCAATTTCGGCATCGGGCTTCGCTTTGAATTCAAACACAACGTAAATGCCCGCATCGACTATGGTTTCGGCCGTCACACATCCGGTATCCTTTTTGCCATAGGCGAAGCATTCTGATAACTGCAAGGCTGCTTTCCCCCAAGTATAAGAGACGCGATTCAATGCTGTTGTCCTTAAGTTGACTGCATTGAATCGCGTCTCTATTGGTCGTTATCGTGCTGCTTTACAGCAACTCTACTGAGCGGCGTATAAAGTCGCTGAGCTGAGCGCCTTTGAGCAGGCCGTTGCCGAGGAGGGCAAGGTCGATGAGCTGTTTCACGAGCGGCTGAGTAGCGGCGTATTCGCTTATCTGTTTCGACATGTTGTCGCGGATTACACCTATCTCTTTTTCCAGTTCGAGCGATTTTGTCTTGTCGCTCTCCTCTTTGCTTTCGCGGAGCTTGGTGATTTCGGCGTTCTTTGCGTCAATGTCGTTTTGCATCGGAAGTACCTTGGCTGCAAGCGCTTCGTCGGCGGCATCCTTTATTCGTTTTACGAGAGGTTGCTCGGTGTTGACTATGAGATTGTAGCTGTCGGGCAGTTCACCGTAGAAATTCATGCCTGGCTGCATTGCGGCCATCTCTTTCATGCGTCGCATATATTCGTTCTGCGTGATTACTACAGGGTTGTCCTGATAGTTGAGCGCTTCGAATGAGACGATGAAGTTAGCGCCGTCAACAGCCGGTATCTGCGACTGGAAGAGTGTCGACAATATGTTGCGCTGCAAGGGGGTGAGGTCAGCCTCTTTTTTGTCCTCTTTGCGGATGAGATTGTCGATGATGTCGGAGTCGACACGCACGAAGTGGCTCTTCTCGATTTTCTGCTCGAGCAGTCCGATGAAATGGCTGTCGAGCTGCCCGTCCATGAGCAGTACGGAGTAGCCGCGGTCTTGAGCCGAACGGATGTAATTGTATTGTGCGGTCTTGTCGGTGGCGTAGAGATATATGACAGTGCCTTCCTTGTCGGTCTGCTGAGGCTCGATGAGTGTCCGGTATTCCTCGAGGGTGAAATATTTGTTGTCGACATCTTTCAGAAGCACGAATTTCATAGCTGTGTCGCAGAATTTCTGGTCGGTCAGCATGCCGTATTCGATGAATATCTTGATGTCGTCCCATTTTGCCTCGAAGTCTGTGCGGTCGTTCTTGAATATTTCTTCGAGTCGCGAGGCAACTTTCTTGGTAATATATCCGGAAATTTTCTTGACGGCAGAGTCGCTCTGCAGGTAAGAACGCGATACGTTGAGAGGAATGTCAGGTGAGTCTATGACGCCCTGGAGCAGCATCATGAATTCAGGCACTACGCCTTCCACAGAGTCGGTCACATACACCTGGTTGCAGTAAAGCTGGATGCGGTTCTTTGTTACCTCGATGTTGTTCTTTATTTTCGGGAAATAAAGAATACCGGTGAGGGTGAATGGATAGTCGACGTTTAGGTGTATCCAGAACAACGGGTCGTCCTGACCGGGGTAGAGGTCGTGGTAGAATTTGAGATAGTCCTCATCGGTAAGGTCGGCCGGTTTCTTGAGCCAAAGCGGTTCGGTAGAGTTGATGACACGGTCGCGGTCGGTGTCGACATATTTGCCATCTTTCCATTCCTGCTCTTTACCTGATATTACGGGTACGGGGAGGAAGCGGCAATATTTCTTCAGGAGTGCATCGATTTCCGATTGTTCAAGATAATTCTTGTTGTCATCGTCGATGTAGAGTATGATGTCTGTGCCGCGTTCGGCTTTTTCGATTTCCTCCATTGAGAACTCGGGTGAGCCGTCGCATTCCCATTGCACGGCTTTTGAGCCCTCTTTATACGACAGCGAACGGATTACAACTTTCTTGGCTACCATGAAGGCTGAGTAGAAGCCAAGGCCGAAATGGCCGATGATGGCGTTTGCTGTGTCTTTATATTTTTTGAGGAACTCTTCTGCTCCTGAGAATGCAATCTGGTTGATATATTTCTCGATGTCTTCGGCGGTCATACCGATACCATGGTCGCTGACAGTAAGCGTGCCTGCTTCTTTGTCGACGGTCACTCGTACGTTCATGTCGCCGAGTTCGCCTTTGTATTCGCCGAACGATGACAGCGTTTTCAGCTTCTGTGTGGCATCAATGGCGTTTGAAACAAGTTCGCGAAGAAATATCTCGTGGTCGCTGTAAAGAAATTTTTTGATGACGGGGAAAATATTCTCGGTAGTTACCCCAATTGTTCCTTTTTGCATAGTGGTATATAGTTTTGGTATTTGTTCGTTTTTTTGAGTGCATGCAACCCCGCACTCTGTTATAACAATTACAAAAAAAATGCCACACCCGAAAGCATGACATTTTTTCTGAAACTTTGTTAAAACTACTGACAATTTTGCAGTTCGCCGGGGACAATGCGGGTGACAATGTCGTTGCCCTCTTCGTTAAGGTCGACGGCTATGGTGTCACCGGCATGTACGGTGGCGTCGATAATCAGTTCGGCCAGGGCGTCTTCCAGGTATTTCTGGATGGCACGTTTCAGCGGACGTGCACCATATTCGCGGTCGTAGCCCTTGTCGGCGATGAAGCTCTTGGCCCGTTCTGATATGTCGAGCTTGTAACCGAGTGTGTCGATGCGCTTGTAGAAGCCGGCAAGCTCGATGTCGATAATCTTGTAGATTGCCTCCTTGTCGAGCGAGTCAAACATCACGATGTCGTCCACGCGGTTGAGAAATTCGGGTGCGAAAGCCTTGTTGAGCGCTTTCTGGATGACGCTCTGCTCGTAGTCCTTGTTGTCGGTGCGGGTGGCAAAGCCTACGCCCGAGCCGAAGTCCTTGAGCTGACGCGTACCGATGTTCGATGTCATTATGATAAGCGTGTTCTTGAAGTCGATTTTACGTCCGAGCGAGTCGGTCAGTCGGCCTTCGTCAAGCACCTGGAGCAGGAGGTTGAACACGTCGGGATGCGCTTTTTCGATTTCGTCGAGGAGAACGACAGAGTAGGGGCGGCGGCGCACTTTCTCTGTCAGTTGTCCGCCCTCCTCATAGCCTACATATCCGGGAGGCGCTCCTACGAGACGCGACACTGTGAATTTTTCCATGTATTCGCTCATGTCGATGCGTATCAGCGTATCAGCCGAGTCAAACAGGTATTCCGCAAGTTTCTTTGCCAGATGTGTCTTGCCGACGCCAGTCGGGCCGAGGAACATGAACGTGCCTATCGGCTTGTTGGGGTCTTTCAGCCCCACGCGGTTGCGCTGTATGGCCTTGACTATTTTGTCAATCGCCTTGTCCTGTCCGATAATGGCGTTCTTGAGCTGCGGCGCCATAGCTTTGAGGCGTGCGCCCTCGGCCTGCGCCACGCGCTGTACGGGCACACCGGTCATCATCGCCACCACTTCGGCCACCTTCTCCTCGTCGACAGTCTCGCGGTGCTGCTCGAGATGTTCCTGCCAGCGCTGTTTGGCAGTTTCGAGCTGTTTGCGGAGCTGCTGCTCGGTGTCGCGGTAAGCAGCGGCTTTCTCAAAGTTCTGCGACTGTGCGGCCCTGATTTTTGCCTGTCCGGCCTCTACGATCTGCTGCTCGATATTTTCGATTTCCTCAGGCACGGCTATGTTGGTGACGTGTACTCGCGAGCCGGCCTCATCCATCGCGTCGATGGCTTTGTCGGGGAAGTTGCGGTCAGACACGTAGCGCTCGGTCAGCGACACGCATGCCTCGATGGCTTCGGGGGTGTATGTGACGTTGTGATGGTCTTCATACTTATCCTTGATGCTGCGGAGTATAGTCAGGGTCTCTTCCGCGCTTGTCGGCTCGACAGTGACTTTCTGGAAACGGCGTTCGAGGGCGCCGTCCTTTTCGATGTTCTTGCGGTATTCGTCGAGCGTAGTAGCGCCGATGCACTGTATTTCACCACGGGCAAGCGCGGGTTTGAGCAGGTTGGCGGCGTCCATCGAGCCGGCTGCGTTGCCTGCACCCACGATGGTGTGGAGCTCGTCGATGAACAGTATTATATTGTCGTTTTTCGAAAGCTCGTTGAGCACCGATTTGAGGCGTTCCTCAAACTGGCCTCGATATTTGGTGCCTGCCACCAGCGAGGCCATATCAAGCGATATGACGCGCTTGTCGAAAAGTATACGTGACACTTTTCTCTGTACAATTCTGAGGGCAAGGCCTTCTACGATAGCCGATTTTCCTACGCCGGGCTCTCCGATAAGCACGGGATTGTTTTTCTTGCGGCGCGAGAGTATCTGAGCAAGTCGCTCGATTTCAACGTCACGGCCGATGACCGGATCGAGTTTGCCGGCTTCGGCGAGTTTGGTCATGTCGTTGCCGAACTTGTCGAGGGCAGGTGTATCGCCGGTGTTCGACTTTGACTGTGTGCGCGAACCTCCTGCCGGGCGCTGGTTGCCCGGTTCGGGTGCGTAGTCGTCATCGTCGTCATCATCATCGTCGTCCGATGCGCCGGCTCCGGCCTGAGGTGCGTCCGCTTTGTTCGACAATGTCTTGTACAGAGCCTCGTATGTCACTCCGGCGCGCAGGAACGGTTTGATGAAATCCTGCTGCTGCACTTCTGAATTATGGAAAATGGCCATAAGTATGTGCTCTACGTCGACCACCGCGCTCTTGAGGTTGCGCGCCTCAAGAACCGAAAGTTTCACGAGGCGGTTGGCGAGGTCTGATATGGTTATGTCGTCGCTGTCGTGCACCGCGCTCTCAAAAAGAGCATTATCAAGCTCTTGCGATAGCTGGTAGACCGAGACATCGTGTGCAAGCCGCTCGATAAGTACGCTCGCTCTTGATGTGGGGTCGGAAATAAGGGCAAGCAGCAGATGTGACGGCATCACTATCGAGCTGTTGTGCCTTACCGCCTCGTTGCGCGAGTTGTCAAGGGCTGTCTTGAAGTCGTTGGAGAAATTGATTTCCATATATTGTAATCTCTGTTAGTCGTTTTTATTATTAAAATGTATATGCTTATGGCAATAGTATAGCAATAATTGTGCCAAAAATTGCGGTTTGTGCTGCCGTGTTATAAAAAAACGGCGCCTGTGGTGTGAAAATTATTAAAACTATAAGCTCTTTATAAAATTAACATTTATTTAATCGGGCGGTTCAAATTACACAGTTCAAAATTACAATTTTATCGTCAGAAATCACTATCTTTGTATGATATTTTACATACAATTAAGAATATTAAACTGCTTTCGGTTGTCATGCTCTCGGGTATCGGCCTAATTGTCATTGCCTTATAGATAGCTATGCGATGGCGAATCCGGGATGCGGCTTATAATTAAGAAGAAACATTAACCATTATATAAAATGTTAGAAGAAGATAGGATTTTAAAAATTAATATTGAAAACGAGATGAAGACGGCCTATATCGACTATTCGATGTCGGTAATAGTGTCGCGTGCTCTTCCCGATGTCAGAGACGGCCTTAAGCCCGTGCACAGGCGCGTGCTGTTCGGAATGAACGAGATGGGCAACACCTCCAATCACCCTTATAAGAAATCGGCAAACTGCGTGGGCGAGGTAATGGGTAAGTATCACCCTCACGGCGACTCTTCTATATATGGCACTGTCGTGCGTCTCGCGCAGCCTTGGGCTCTACGCTATATGCTTGTCGACGGACAGGGTAACTTCGGTTCGGTCGACGGCGACTCTGCTGCGGCCATGCGTTATACCGAGGTTCGACTCAAGAAGATAGGCGAGGAGATGCTCTCGGATATCGATAAAGACACCGTTGACTTCCAGCCCAACTACGATAACTCGCGCAAGGAGCCGGTAGTGCTTCCTACGCGTTTCCCCAATCTTCTTGTCAACGGAGCGTCGGGTATCGCCGTGGGTATGGCCACCAATATGCCGCCCCACAACCTTACCGAGTCAATCAACGCGTGCGTGGCTCTCATTGACAATCCTGAGCTGACAATACCTGAACTCATGCGTTATATCTCGGCTCCGGATTTTCCCACCGGCGGTATCATTTATGGCTACAGCGGAGTAAAAGATGCGTTCGAGACAGGACGCGGACGTATTATCATACGTTCAAAAGTGGAAATCGAAGCTGAGGCCGAGCACGAGAATATCATCGTGACCGAGATTCCTTATGGTGTCAACAAGGCTGAGCTTGTGAAATATATAGCCGAACTCGTCAACGAAAAGAAAATCGACGGTATCGCCGACCTTTCCGATGAAAGTAGCATCGAAGGTATGCGCATCGTAATCAAACTTAAGAGCGACGCCAATTCAAATGTCGTGCTCAACAAGCTCTATAAGATGTCGCAGCTGCAGGCTTCGTTCTCGGTCAACAATGTGGCTCTCGTGGGCGGCCGTCCGCGTTTGCTAAATCTCAAAGATCTCCTGCAGGCGTTCATCGACCACCGTCATGAAGTGGTTATACGCCGCACCAAATTTGACCTTGCTGAAGCACAGCGTCAGGCACATATACTCGAGGGACTGATTATTGCCTCGCAGAATATCGACGAGGTAATCCGCATAATTCGTGCCTCGGCTACTGTAGAGGAGGCCAAGTCTACTCTTGCGCAGCGCTTCGACCTTACCGACGTACAGACTTCGG
Source organism: uncultured Muribaculaceae bacterium (assembly GCA_947174635.1). Lineage (GTDB taxonomy): Bacteria > Bacteroidota > Bacteroidia > Bacteroidales > Muribaculaceae > JAGBWK01. The sequence continues at coordinate 39,713 of CAMWJS010000010.1, read as the reverse complement.
CAATCGTTGAAATGCGCCTCAAACAGCTCTCCGGTCTCGAACAGGACAAACTGCGTGAACGCTATGATGAGCTTCAGAAAACCATTGCTGAACTTGAACTCATCCTCAATGATGACCACGTATGCCGTGAACTTATCAAGTCTGAGCTGCTTGAAGTTCGTGACCAGTATGGCGACGAGCGTCGTACTGAAATCGACTATACCGCCGGCGAATTCAACGCTGAGGACTTCTATGCCGACGATGATATGATTATCACCATATCTCACCTGGGTTATATCAAGCGCACTCCGCTCAGCGAATTCCGCGCGCAGAATCGCGGAGGTGTCGGTTCGCGCGGCAGCAAAGCTCGCGAAGAGGACTTCATCGAGTATATCTATCTCGCTTCGATGCACTCCAACATGTTGTTCTTCACACAGAAGGGATTGGTATATAAGCTTAAAGTCTACGAACTGCCCGAAGGAGCCAAAAACACCAAAGGACGCGCCATCCAGAATCTGCTCAATATCGAGCCGGGAGATGCAGTCAATGCGTTTATCAGCTGCAAGCAGCTCGACGACAAAGAGTTTGTCGACAGCCACTATCTTGTATTCGCTACCCGTAAGGGCGTAATCAAGAAGACATCGCTTGCCGAATATGCACGCATCAATGTCAAGGGCAAGAAAGCGATTGTGATACGCGATGGCGACCAGGTTATCGGTGTCGACCTTACCGATGGCAATTCAGAGATACTTATGGCTAACCGCAACGGACGTGCGATACGCTTCCATGAGTCAAAAGTACGTTGCATGGGACGTGTCAGCACCGGTGTGCGCGGCATGACTCTTGATAATGACCCTGCCGATGAAATCGTAGGCATGGTATGCATGTCGGCTGATACGACCAACAATGTCATGGTTGTGTCGGAAAAAGGCTACGGCAAACGTTCGCTTCTCGATGACTACCGAGTCACCAACCGTGGCGGCAAAGGTGTCAAAACCATCAATGTCACCGAAAAGACCGGCCACCTCGTTACGCTGCAGAGCGTTAATGACGACAACGACCTTGTCATAATCAACAAGTCGGGCATCACGTTGCGCCTCCATGTCACCGACATACGCGTGATGGGACGTGCCACCCAAGGTGTGCGCCTTATCAACCTCGACAAGCGTGGCGATGAGATTGCTTCAGTATGCCGCGTGGATGCGGATCCTGATGAGGAGGCTGAGGTAATTGATGCTGATGCCGAGGTTCTCGAGGCCGATGAGTCGGTCAATGAGGTCATCGAGGATGATGTAATTGACGACAATCTTGATAATGACGGCGATATTGCCGATGAAAGCGAACTTTAATTGGCAAAATATAGTTACAGAATAAGTGCACCGGCGGCACGACCGCTCTGATGGGCAGTTGCAGGCCGGTGCGCGTTTCAAAAAAAATGTTATTTATTTTGTAATTAGACTTTTGTTGGTTATCTTTATCAAAATTATTGCGTAACGCATCCGCGATATTTCTCTGAACAAATATTACTCACATTCATAAACTTAAGTCATGAAAAAAATAAGCGTTTTGGGCATTTGCCTTTTTGCCGGCCTTGCAGCCGTAGCACAGAACTCTTTAGTAAAAGAGGTTGAGCGCGAAATAAAGTCGTCGGTCGACCAGTACCCCCAAAAGCTTGACAAGCTTAAACCTGCCTTTACCAATGAAGAAACTGCAGGCCTTCCTTACGTATGGTTTGTGGCCGGAAAGGGTGGCATGGACTATTACGACAATCAGGAAGTGATGAAAAAAATGGGCAAGGGTGTCGATGACAAAGTAATCGGCAACGCGCTCATGGACTCGTTTGACTACCTTATCAAGGCTATGACCCTCGACTCGATACCTAACGAAAAAGGTAAAATTAAGCCAAAGTATTCAAAAGACGCAGTCAATCTCATCAAGAGCCACCACAAAGATCTCAATATATCGGCTGTCAATCTGTGGCAGGTAGCCGATTACCCAGCTGCCTATAAGGCATGGGATATGTACATCAATCTTCCCTCCAATCCCGTGCTCGGCGAAAATGCTCCCGACGCGTTGCCCGACTCAACAGCAAGCGATATCTATTACAATATGGGTCTTGCCGCATGGCAGGCCGAGCAGTTTGACAATGCTCTCAATGCATTCGACAATGCTATCGCCAAAGGATATAACAAGAAGAATATCTACGACTACGCAATCGCCGTGGCCTACAACAACAATCATGACGCTGCCAAAATGGCATACTACGCAGAGCAGGCCTATCCTCTCTACGGTGCCGAAGATAACAGCTATATCGGCTACATGATTAACAATAAGATTGCGAATAAAGAGTTTGCCGAAGCACAGGAGATGCTTGAAAAATATATTCAGGCCGACCCGACAAACGGTCAGCTCTACTATGTGCTCGGAGTGCTCTATGACTCTCAGGAAAATCCCGATAAGGCAGTAGAAAACTACAAGCGTGCCATCGAACTCAATCCTGAAAATGCCCAGGCACTTCTGCAGTACGGACGCCAGCTTTGCAACAAGGCATTCCGCATTGATGACGAAATCTCTGCTCTTCCCGTAGCTCAGTACAACGAACGTCGTGTCAACGAGGTAAATCCGCTCTTCCGTGAAGCTACCCAGTATCTCGAAAAAGCTTATTCGCTTGACTCCGACAACATGGGCGATGCACTCTCGCTTCTCCGCAACTGCTACTACAATCTTCAGGATGAAGAGAACCTCAAACGCATCGAGTCTCTGTATTAATCCGGCTGACTTATCTCGGAAATCAACAGAATAAATAAAAATACAGGCGAAGCACGTAGTTATATGGCGTGTTTCGCCTGTCTCTTTTTATCGCTGGTCGCTTTTTGTCGCTATATTGGCGGTGTTCAATTTTATCATGCATCTTGCAGGAATTAAATTAAATAATTATATTTGTCTATTGTAACAAACAACTAAAATATCGAAAAATGACACCTTGGCTTATTTGGTTGATTTCCGCTATTGTGATGCTTGTGATAGAGGTTTTTACCGGTACGGTTGCGGCATTGTGCCTGGCTGTCGGATGCGTGTTGGCGTTGATACCGGCAGCAGTCGGAGCGGAAGTCGTGATGCAGTTCGTTGTGGCAAGTGCAGGCGCGGTAGTTGCATTCCTTGTGCTGTCGCCTGTTGTGCGCAAATATAAACTCAACAAAGCTACCCGCCGCGACGAGCGAAGCAATATGGACGCAATCATCGGGCGTACGGGAATTGTGACCGAGCCGATTTATCCCGGCGGACGTCAGGGCCGTGTCAAGGTCGATGGCGACAACTGGCTTGCCGAGGCAGAGGCTGAATATTGTCCTATTCAGAAAGGTGACAGCGTAGAGGTCGTCTCATACGAGAGTATCGTTATAAAAGTCAGACCTAAAAACTGAGACTTTTTATAATCGGGGGCTTAGACATTTTTGTAGCCCGGTCACTTGTGTCTTAAACGAAATTAATTAAAAATTTAAAGATATATGGAAACATTGATATTTATCGGAGTTCTTGTGCTGATAGTGATTTCAGTAATTTCGGCCGGAGTAAAGGTCGTGCCTCAGTCAGAGACCCGCGTAATCGAGCGCCTTGGCAAATACCACAGCACGCTTCCTGCCGGTCTTAATATTATAATACCCTTTATAGACCGGGCCAAGACAATTTATACGCGCACCATGGACCGCCTCCCAACCGGACGCTACGTTGCGCGCCTGTATGCCACCAAGGTGATTGACCTGCGCGAACAGGTCTATGATTTCCCCTCGCAGCAGGTGATTACAAAAGATAATGTCACCACCGAAATCAACGCCCTTCTCTACTTCCAGATTGTTGACGCGAAGAAGAGTGTCTATGAAATCGATAACCTTCCCAACGCTATAGAGAAACTTACGCAGACATCGCTGCGCAATGTCATCGGCGAGCTTGAACTCGACGAGACACTGACCTCTCGCGACACTATCAACTCCAAGCTGCAGGCCATACTCGACGATGCCACCAACAAGTGGGGCGTTAAAGTCAACCGCGTCGAGCTTCAGGATATCACACCTCCGGAGAGTGTCCGCGAGGCGATGGAAAAACAGATGCAGGCAGAGCGTAACCGTCGTGCGGAAATCCTTAACGCCGAAGGTGAGAAAAAATCGCTTATATTGCGCTCGGAGGGTGAAAAAGAGTCTCGCATTAATGCCGCTGAGGCTGTCAAGCAGTCAGAAATACTCCGTGCCGAGGGCGAATCAAAGGCTAAAGTGTTGCAGGCCGAGGCTGAGGCTATGGCTATCGAACGCATAGCAAAGGCGATAACAACTACCAAGACAGATCCCGCTACATATCTTCTTGCAGTCAAATATATCGAGACTCTCAACCAGATGGTTTCGGGCAAGGACAACAAGACCGTATACATCCCTTACGAGGCTTCGGGCGTGTTGAGTTCAATAGGCTCGATTAAAGAGATGTTTAAAAATAATGCCTGATATCAAATATTAAGTATTACAGAATGCCGAATACAGAATTGCAGTTTGACAATGCCATAGCGCGTTGTCGTGATATTTTTGCCGCCAAGCTCAAGGACTACGGCCCATCGTGGAGGCTCATGCGCCCGCAGTCAATCACCGACCAGATATTTATCAAGGCCAACCGCGTTCGCTCGCTTGAAGTGAAAGGCGAGTCGTGGGTAGGCGAGGGCATTTTGCCCGAATTTATAGCAATGGTCAACTATGGTATAATCGGACTGATTCAACTTGAAAAAGGATACTCCGACGCCAAAGACCTTACCTCCGACGAGGCGCTTGCGCTCTACGATAGCCACATGGCTGCAACAAGAACTCTTATGCTTGCCAAAAACCACGACTATGACGAGGCCTGGAGGCTTATGAGAGTGTCGTCATACACCGACCTCATTCTTACCAAGCTTATGCGTACTAAAGAAATCGAGGATAACAACGGGCAGACAAACGTGTCTGAAGGCATCGATGCCAATTATATGGATATTATCAATTATGCGGTGTTCGGAATAATAAAACTCACCGCAGATGAAACGTCTGAACGATGACTGAACAGACTCCGGTTCGTGAAAACAAAACTGTCAGGAAGCCGAAAAAGGCTCTCATTCCTGACAGATTTTATTGTCCCGGTGTCGTGATGGCGCTACGCATTGTCATTGGCGCATTGTTCGTTGTATCCGGTTTTTCAAAAGCAGTCGACCCGTGGGGTTTCATCTTCAAGATAGAGGATTATCTGGCAGTATGGGGCATGACAGAGCCGCGTACCATCACTCTTGTTGTGGCAATCGCCCTGTCGGTCTATGAATTTGTGTTCGGCTTTTTGTTGATGACGGGCTGTTTCAAACGCATGGCGCCGTGGATGCTCATGCTCTCTATGGTGTTTATGCTCCCGCTGACGGCTTATATATGGATAGCGCAGCCGGTCGACGATTGCGGTTGCTTCGGAGAGATGTGGAAGATATCCAATGCCGCCACATTCTGGAAAAATGTCGCTATTGTTTTGGCGTTGACCTATCTGTGCCGGTTCAACAGCAGGCTGCGTCGTGGAGTATATCGTCCCGCCATACAGTGGGCCGTAGTCCTGGTATTGCTCTTTTACACCATTATAGTGAGTCTCTACGGATACAATATTCAGCCGATGGCCGATTTCCGGCCGTATCCTGTTGGAAGCAGTCTGTACGATGCACTCTCGGCTGACAGTGACAATGACGATGACACAGAGCATATAAGCATGATTTATCAGCGAGATGGAGAAGAGAAGGCTTTTTCTATCGACGAATTGCCGGACTCTACATGGACGTTTGTCCGGCGAGATGAAACAGCAAAGGCTGAGCGATCGGCCGGTTTCTCGATATATGATGTGGAAAATGAAGATGTTACCGGATTTGTCCTTGATGATGAAGGTGAAATGCTTGTCCTTGTCATTCCGGAATCAAACAGAGTCGATATCGCATATACGTATGCAATCAACGAATTTGATAAGGCTATAACCCGGAGCGGTGGCTCCATGATAGCTCTACTTGCCGCCAGTCCCGAAGGGATAGAAAGGTGGGTTGATATGTCGATGGCTGATTATCCCTGTTATATCGCAGAGGACACTTCTCTAAAACAGCTTGCACGAGGAAGCATGTCGATGGTTTACCTGCGTGACGGCATTATCAAGTGGAAGCGGTCGCTTTCGGCCTTTGACTTCTCTATTGTCGATGCGCTCGGCACAGGAACGCTTTCGGTCGAGGAGATTGAAATCAATGACCGCAATAATTTATATGTCATCACGGCAGTGGCAGCAGCTCTTTTGCTCATTATAGCCATAACACAGGAATTCATACTGCGATTATTGCCCGAAAAACAAAAAAAACAATTAACTTTGCAGTCGGAAAAAGAGAACGTCCCCGCCATCGGTGACAATCCCGACGCCCCCGTAAAGGCTGACGGAAATCATGATGTGGAATAGAATTGTCAAACATTCATAAATAAAATATAAAAAAATGAGAAAGAACATTGTAGCAGGCAACTGGAAAATGAATACCACGCTTGCCGAAGGTGTTGGTCTTGCAAAAGATGTCAACGAAGCCCTCAAAGGTTTTACCCCCAACTGCGACGTAATCATCGCCGTTCCTTTCACTCACCTTGCATCTGTCAATGCAGTGATTGACCCCGCCAAACTCGGTCTGGGTGCTGAAAACTGCGCTGACCACAAATCAGGCGCCTACACCGGCGAAGTTTCTGCCGCTATGGTTGCCTCTACAGGCGCTACCTACGTAATTCTCGGCCACTCTGAGCGTCGTCAGTATTACGGTGAGACTTCTGAAATCCTCAAAGAGAAAGTAGCTCTTGCACTTGAGAACAATCTTACTCCCATCTTCTGTATCGGCGAAGTGCTCGAAGAACGTGAGAACGGCTCTTATCTCGAAGTTGTGAAGAAACAGATTGAAGACGCACTTTTCGGCATGAGCGCAGAGGACTTCTCAAAACTCATCCTCGCTTACGAACCCGTATGGGCTATCGGTACCGGCAAGACTGCAACCGACGACCAGGCTGAGGAAATGCACGCATTCATCCGCAAAGTCATCGCCGACAAATACGGCAACGAAGTGGCTGAAAACACCTCAATCCTCTATGGCGGCAGCTGCAAGCCGAGCAATGCACCCCAGCTCTTCGCAAAACCCAACGTTGACGGTGGTCTCATCGGTGGCGCATCACTCGATGCCGAGTCATTCATGGGTATCGTCAAGGCTTTCTAATTAATAGAAAAATAAAACTGAAGCATAGCTTCAGACAATCACATAGTCATGTTGGCGTCATGACATAAATTGACGCCAACATGTTTTACTATCCTTAATACTTACATCTCAACTCCATTGTTTCACTCTCACCACTGTATAATATGATGAAGTTTTTCAGTCGATTGACGATGGGCTCAGCCCTGGCGATGTGTGCAGCATCCGTATCAGCGCAGACTTCTGCCGCAAATGTCTCATGCGACACGACTATTACCTCCATTATCAACAAGTCTGGCGTAATCACAGTGACGCATCCCGAGGCACTTGAACTCAGACTTCGCAAAGCGGTGGCCGACAGCGACAGCCTGCCTGCCGAAGGTGCGCTGCACAAGACCCGACGGGTGAAAAAAATGGGAGGCTACAGGGTGCAGATTTATTCTGACAACAACGCCCGTACAGCCAAAAACGAAGCGAGAGCAAAAGAACGCGCCATATTGGGCGCATACCCTGAACTCTCAACCTATGTGATTTACGATTCTCCATATTGGAGGCTTCGCGTGGGAGACTGTCGATCCAAGGCTGATGCCGAAGAACTCGCAGCCGAATTGAAAAAAGCCTTTCCTGCCTATAAGGCTGAAATAACTGTCGTACGCGACCGTATAAACGCAGTCGACTGATTATAGGCGTAATGTACCGGCTGTAGCGACATAGCCGGATGCATAATTTAATAAACTGAAATATTTATCAGATGGTCAAGGACACGCTTGATAAAATGGATATAGAAAATTCTGCCGGCAACAGCGTTGCCGATGACAGCGTGGTGGAGCAGATTGCCGCACACTATGAAGCTATAATCAGACTGATAGGAGAGGACCCCACCCGAGAAGGACTTGTCAAGACTCCGGTCAGAGCCGCCAAAGCACTCCTGTTTGCAGCCGGAGGTTATCGCAAATCAACATCCGAAATAGTCAACGGAGCTGTATTTACGCATGAAGGTTCGCGTATGATTATAGTGCGGGACATCGAGTTCTACTCATTCTGCGAGCACCATATCCTTCCATTTTTCGGCATAATCTCGATTGGATACATTCCTGACGGCAAGATAATCGGCTTGAGCAAAGTGGCCCGTATAGTCGATATGTTCGCCCGTCGTCTGCAAGTGCAGGAACGCCTTACCGAGCAGGTCTGCGCCGAATTGCAGAAAATCCTATCCGCCAAAGGAGTAATAGCCCGTTGCACTGCCGAACACCTGTGTATGAAAATGCGCGGCGTGGAAAAACAGCAATCCGTCACCACCACACTCGACTACAACGGCATCTTCGCCACCGACCCGACCCTCCGCCACGAATTCCTCTCCTCTATCTGACCCCGATTCTTAGAAATCTGTTATCAGGTCATAATAGCCACTGGTATCAACCGGATTATCTCCGTTATCCCAGCAAGTGAGCGGTTTCCCCTCAGGAGAATAGACTCTGAATACACAGTCGTAGTCATTATTAGGACCATCGGAAGGCCATTTCGAGAGAACGGCAATGTTGCCATGCATTGTGAACTGAGGTCTAAATTCTATCCATTCGTCATAAGCTCTAATAATGCCTGTTCTGAAACGGTTGGGGCCAAGCCCTTCCTGTAGCTTTTTTGTCATAAATAGTAATATCTGCAGATGAGCGCCATCGCTAAACAGCTTCATCATGGCATAGCGTTCCCTCCAACTTGTCGCTTGCAGTTCTTTTATATGGGGGATTTCAAATGTCGACATACTCCATTGGTCTTTGAAGATAGTGTTGAACAGTTTGGCAGCTTCGAGCGGCGTCTCACACAGAACGAACTGTTTAACCCAGAGTGCCCCCTCAAAAATGGTGCCTTTGACTGTTCCCGTTACATATTTAGTCCATTTCATCGTGATTTCGTGATGCATATCGGAATAGAGTATTATTTAAGTTTGTAGTGTGTGAATTTATAAATGAAAAATAACCGACAATCTCATATCACAAATATAAACATTTGTCACAACCTGCAACAATTACTCCAGAGAGTGAATGAGAGTGGATATTTCTAAAAATAAAGATTTAATCCAGAACTAATTTTTGTTTGACATTAAATCATTTCATAATCCGTGTATTCCGGGAACCACTTGTCAAGTTGAGCATCAACCATTCGCTGTATTTCAGGAGTATCCGTCCGAAAAAGTCGGCCTTTTTCGGACGGATACAAAGATTATTCCGACAGTTCGTCGAGAGTAATCAGATTACTCATCAGGGCGTATACTGTCAGACCGGCTGCGGAGTGTATCTCAAGTTTGGCGGCAATGTTGCGGCGATGTGTCATTACCGTATTTACCGAAACATTGATTTGCGCGGCTATCTCTTTGTTGGATAGACCTTTGACGACTCCGATTATAACTTCTTTCTCCCGTTGCGTTATCTCGGAGGCAGTGCCTGATTTTTTATTGGCGGCAAATAGAGATGTCACGGACTGTACGATAGTTGCTTCGGTGTCGTAGATTGAGATGGCGGCATCAAATTCTTTTACATAGCTTTGTGGTAACGCTGTGTGATATAGCAGTATGATTTTTATCTTGGGAAGAATTTTTTTTATGTCATGCAGGGTAGTGGAGGACACTGCTACCGGGTCGCATATAAGAATGTCCGCGTTTACCGGCAGCGACATGAAGTCATGTGCCAATGCGGCAGGGGTAATGCTGCGGAAACTAATTGACATCTCTCTGATGTTGCGCAACACGCTGCACAGTCCGTTGAATTCAATGACTGATGGTGTGCATAATATGATGTTGAGATGCCTCATTGCTGAAACTTCCTTTCTATATCAGACACCATCGGTATCAGCAGGTTGTTTTCGATATCAGAGTGCGAGGCAAGGTCTTCCTCACAGTTGTAGATGTCAACAAGTACGTCATACATCAGGTTGGGAACAGTGGTGCGGTAGTAGCGCAATATGATGTTCTTCAATTCAGCGAGTGCTCCGCCGACCTCTTCGTGATGACGTTGGAATATATCAATGGAGTATGTCGATTTTTCGCCATTCAGCAGGGCTTCTATATAAGGAAATACTTTTCTCTCTTCGTATTTGAAATGGTCTTTGACCTTTTCTATAAATGTATCGAAAAAATTTAGTATTATGCTGTTGGTCGCATTGGACTCAAGCTCAAGAGCTGCCGTGAGATTCTTGCGAATGTGAGCGAATTTATAGTTGATGAAGTAGTCATGGGAATTTTTTAAAAATTTTACTACTTCAAGAGGAGAGACCACGTTGATATACGACGAATCGATAATGCCGGTTCTGATGTAATTAAGCATCAGAAGCAAGGCTTTGACATCAATAGCGTTGCGTCGACAAATGTCATCAATAGTCTCGTTGCCTACACCGAGCGGTATCGAAAATCTGCTCAGCAGCGGAAGTATTGTGTAGTCGTCGTTGATAATGTCGATTATGGTATCGTCATGTCGAAGAAAACGTTGTTGCATATTTGATGTCTGTAGAGTTTGAGATGGTTGAAAAATCGCGCCTTCCGGAAATTCGGTCAGTCGAAGTCCTCTTCGTCAAAATCAAATTCATACATGTCGTTCGATTGGATGTCGCTGTCATCAAAGTCCCATCCGTCGTTGACAGCTTCTGCAAAACGAGCCAATTCGCGTCCTTCGCGTTTTGTCGGGCGTCCGAGCCCTTTGCGGCGGTCGATAAATCCGGATATTTTCACTACGTCGAGTAGGTCGTATTGTGCCTGCGGTGTGATATTTTCCATGTACTCGGGCACGAGGCGTGCGCCAAGTCGGTTTTCTGTCAGTGCCTTGACGCGGAATGAGTAGGTGACCGGCGGCTTGCGCACATGAACTATGTCACCGACCTTGATAAGTCGCGACGGCTTTACCGCGACCGAACTGTCGGCCGTAGCCCCTATGCTGACGCGTCCTTTCTTGCAGGAGTCTGTAGCAACGGTGCGTGTCTTGAATATGCGCATCGCCCATAGCCATTTGTCTATTCTTTCCTCGCTTTTGGCCATATCTATTTGTTATTGAAGTTACACATTGCAAACTGGAGTCCCGAAAGCACGAATGCTTTGATGGCATCGATGGCAACATCAATGCGAACAGGAAGTTTCTGGCGTTCGTCGAGAGTGAAATGTCCGAGTACATAGTCAATCTGGCATCCGCGGGGAAAGTTGTCTCCTATGCCGAAACGCAGTCGGGGATAGGCTTGCGTGCCAAGCATCTGAGCTATGTTTTTCAATCCGTTGTGGCCTGCGTCTGAGCCTGACGGTTTGATGCGGATAGCTCCGAAGGGGAGTGCTATGTCATCTACTATCACAAGGATGTTTTCAAGTTCGATTTTCTCTTTTTCCTTCCAGTAACGTACGGCATTGCCTGAAAGATTCATGTAGGTAGATGGCTTGAGCAGCACCATCTGTTTGTTCTTCAGACGGCACTGGGCTACATCACCGTAACGTTCGGTAGTAAAAGAAGTATTGGACGCCTCTGCTAAGGCATCCAATACTTTAAATCCTATATTGTGGCGGGTATTGCGGTATTCGTCGCCGATATTACCCAGCCCTACAATAAGATATTTCATCTATAGTCCAATTATTTAGCAGCGTTGGCCTGAGCACCGCGGGCAGCACGAGTGAGCTGAACTGCGCAGACAACGGCATTCTTGGCGTTGACCAGTTCGAGGCCTTCGAAGTGAAGTTCACCAACCTGGAGAGTCTTGCCGAGACCGAGGTGGTCTACGTTGATTACAAGGCGCTCGGGTATGTCGGTATAGATGGCGCGTACTTTGAGTTTCTTCATCGAGAGGTTGAGCTTACCACCGGCTTTAACACCTTCGGCGTGACCTTCGAGTTTCACGGGAACTTCTACAACAACAGGTTTTGTGTCGTTTACTTCGAGGAAGTCCATGTGAAGGATAGTGTCTTTTACAGGCTGGAACTGAATTTCTTTGAGAACGGCCATTTTCTTTGCGCCGTTATATTCGAGTTCTACAGCAAAGATGTCGGGAGTGTAGACGAGTTTGCGTACGGCTTCGTTGGTAACGGTGAGGTCAGTGGTAATCATGCCTTTGCCATTGCCGATCTCTACCATTTTTTCACCTGCGCCGAGCTTGCCGGTGTAGGGGAGGTCTACGATTTCGCCGCCGTTGAGCACTACGGGAATTTTACCTTCGCTGCGGAGAGTCTTTGCAGCTTTCTTGCCGAGGTCGGTACGGGGCTCGGCAGCCAGTTTGAATACTTGCATTGTTTCTTTTAATTAATTGTGTTACTCAAAATTAAGTTTTGCTCCTTAATTTCCCATCACACGGGATGCTAAAAAGCGACTGCAAAGATAATAATTAATTCCTGTATTGCCAAATATTTTTAAAATACTGTTGGTAACATACTGAAAAGTTTCCAATAAGAAGAGCAATGAGTTATATCTTCCACCACAGGGGGCCTACATACTTTTATTTCAGAAAATATGCAAAATTCAATAGTCGGATTAAATTGGAATAAAATGGAACGAAGCGGTGACGCAGATAATATTTATATTTGCAAAAAAATCACGTTAATTTCGTATGGCCGAAAGAAAAATAAGATATTCACAAGAAATAATTGCAATATTACGCTCAGAGGTGGAGAATGTCGTGAATCGCCGCATTGTATCGCCGGCTGATTTCGATTTCCTGTCACAGGCAATCCTTAATGCGAAAAAACAGCCGATCTCGCCTACCACACTAAAACGCATTTGGGGCTACGTAAAGGATGTCGGTTCTGCCTACAATCCCGAACGTTTCACCCTTTGTGTTCTCGCCGGATTTGTGGGTTATCGTGACATAGAAGATTTTATAGAGAATGTTAACGCAAATGACAAAATGACTCAGTCAGGCAATTATTTTGGTGAGACCATCAGTTCGGCCGAGATACCTTTCAATTGCAGTGTTGAACTGCGCTGGACTCCTGACCGGGTGTGCGTATTGAAACGTATATCGTCAGTTGAGTTTGAGGTGGAGATGTCGAAAAATGCCAAACTCCGTAAGGGTGACGTGGTAGAGTTTGCCTCGTTGACCCAGAATGCTCCCGCTTTTTTCAGTAAAGTGGTGCATGCCGACAGCGAACTTGTTCACACCTACGTGGCCGGCACGCGTACGGGAGTCACTTATCACATATTCAATACCACCGACGAATGACAATCCATGACAGATTATTTAAATATTAAATATTACCAATCAATTATTTATTAACAACTTAAATTTAATTAACTTGTATGAACTTTAAATTTTTATCTGTAGCGGTTGCATTAGTTGCAATGACCTCTTGTGGCTCTAAGTCTGAAGATTCTTCAGCCGATGCAAAGGGCGACAAAACAGAAAACACTGAATCATCAGATTACGCGAGCTCTTATGGTGACTATGAAGGCAGCGATTACAGCTCATCAGACTCATGTGACAGCGACGACTCTGACTTCGAGGATGACAACGATTCATCAGTTTCTTCCTCAGACGTTGACGATATGCTCAACGAATACGAGAAATTCGCTGACAACTATATCTCGATGGTAAAGAAGGTGGCTAAAGGCGACATGTCTGTCATGGCTAAAATGAACGATTATATGGAGTCGGCCGAAAGCCTTAGTCGTAAAATAGATAATTGCAGTGGCTCAATGAGCTCAAGCCAGATGCAGCGTTACATGAAAATTACAGGCAAGATGACAGAAGCCGCAGCCGATATGGCCGGAGGTGTCGCCAACAGTGAAGAAATGATGGAAAACGCTATGAACAACGCTGCAGACATGCTCAAAGGTATGGATCTCAATTTCTAAAATATTATAACCTCTATCTTAAATATACTTTGTATCAGAGGTCGCGTCACGATTTGTGTCGCGGCCTTTTGAATTTTTTTGTGGTGTCATCGGTTCCTTTGATACAAACAGATAGTGCGATATATTGAGATGTGGTCAGGGGGCAAGGTTAAGAAATAACTCGGAAAGTCCGTGAGCTGTATCGCTCATGTATAGGTAGAGGTTGGAGCGGGCTGTGCCAATATCGTATTCGGTGTAGCCGCAGTCGCGCAGTTCTTGGCACATTTCATCAACGATAGAAATCATGTTGTCACGATACTCATCCATGGCGATATGGGCTTCTTCGAAATGTGTTGATTGCCTGAGTTTATCTTTGACCGTTTCAATATTGGTGTCGGATTTTTTTATGAAAAATCTGTATATTGAATCGAGGCGGTTGTCATGCCTGGATTTTATGACGTGAGAGGCGTCTTGTGCGCTCCTTCCGGAGCCGAAGTCGTTTGCCGCGGCCGGAGTGGTGTCGATTGGTGCGGGTTGCACTATGTATATGGTATCGATGCGTGTCTGCTTCTCGGCAGGGGATATCGGTAATGCAGGAATCCGGCGCTGGTTGGTAATTATCAGTCCCGACAATGCTGCAGTCGCGGCTACCCCAAGCAATGATAGCGAAAAATTGCGTAGTCTGTTCGATGCCAATGACGAGACTATATCATCCATTGTCGGACGTTTTTTGGGGTCGACTCGCAGGCATCTGACTATAAGCCGTCGCTTGCGCATTTTTGGCAATAACTGTTGAAGTATCTTGCCGAATGCATACACATCAGCGGCGCTGTCAGCCACGGCGGCAGTCTGTTGCATCTCGGGGGCTCCGTATGATTGTGTGCCGCGTGCCGATTTCAGGCTTGTGAACGAGTCGGCATCGCCAAGACCGAAGTCAATGATTTTGACATTATGACCGCGGCGGGTGATGAGGATATTGTCGGGCTTCAGGTCGCGGTGCGATACTCCTGCGTGGTGCATGTAGGCGAGGGCTTTGGCAAGTCGAAGCGCTATGGCGCGGCGTTCGTGGCGCGGCGGATTGGTGGCGAGAAATTTATTGAGTGGTTCGCCGTCGATCCATTCCATCACTATGCATTTTCCGAGAGTCGCAATATCCTCAAGCGCTACCACACGAATGATGTCAGGATGGTCAAGACGCACTCCAAGTTCAAATTCCTTGCGCAGCGCCTCTATATAGACAGGATTGTCAGCATACTCACGGCGCAATGTTTTCAATACGTAGCGGCGGCTGTTCCAGCGGGCACTATAAAGCAGACAGGTCTGGCGTCGTGACAATTCGACAACGCAGTTGTCAAGCTCAATTTCTGACGGATTGATAAAATTAAGTGATGAATTGCTGATTTCCTCTTCCATGTTGGGGCGGTTGTATATGAAACTAAAGGGGGAGCAATGCAAAGAGCCGCCGCATGCAATGTGCACGTGCCGGCTCTTTGTATTATGGAAAATTCAGTTACTTGGTGCGGGCGAGGATAAGTGCGGAGCGGGGTGCTACGGTGATGTTGCCGCCACGGGTGGTGCCGAGGCCGTCGGCATTGATGCGGCCATCCTCTGCTATGATTGTCCAGTCGCCTTTGCCTACCTTGACGGTTTTGGCGTCATCGCTGCCGTTGAACACGAGCTTGATTTCCTTCCAGCTGTCGCCGTTGGCATTGTTCTTGATGGAGTAGCTGATAAGGTTGGGCTCATTGACTTTGTCAAACACGATGTTGCGGGCGATTTCATCAGCAGTGCGCATGCGGAAAGCAGGGTGCTCTTTGCGCAGTCTGATTAACTCCTTGTAGTAGTTGAACTGGTCGGCATAAGTGTGCTTCTGAGTCCAGTCGATGGCGTTGATTGAGTCGGGCGACTTGTAGGAGTTGTGCACGCCCTGCTTGTCGCGGAACACCTCTTCGCCGGCAAACATGAACGGTGTGCCCTGCGATGTGAACACGATTGTCTGCGCGAGCTTTGCGGCGCGGAGGCGCTCGTCGACGCTTGCTTCGGGCATCGATTTGGCCAGCTTGTCGGTGAGTGTCAGGTCGTCATGGCATGACACATAGTTTATAATCTGGGAGGGTGAAGTTGCGTAGGCGAATTTTGAATTGTTGCCTTTGCTGTAGTCGACCTGCGGATGGGCTGTGGCAGCTACGATACCGATTTTTACGGTCTCTTCGTTGCCCGGTTTGCCGGTGGCGAAACCGCGGTCGGCAGCGTTTGAGTAATGGCCTTTTATGGCATCACGTATGTCATCGGAGAAAACGGCGATGCCTTCCATTTTGGCTACATTTTCCTTGAGAGCCCTGCGTTCTATGGGCAGGGGCGAGTCGCCGGCGGTCCAGCCTTCGCCATATACGAAAATCGAGGGGTTGATTTCTTTGAGTTCGCGGGCTACCTGATTCATCGTTTCAGTGTCATGGATTGCCATGAGGTCGAAGCGGAAGCCGTCGATGTGGTATTCTGAGGCCCAGTATTTCACTGAATTTACTATGAAATCGCGCATCTGCTGGCGCTCCGAGGCGGTCTCGTTGCCGCAGCCGGAGGCGTCGCTGTAGGTGCCGTCGGCGCGGTGGCGGTAATAGTATCCGGGAGCCGTGAGCGAGAAGTTGGAGTTGTCGTTGTTGGCGGTATGGTTGTATACGACGTCCATCACAACGCCAATGCCTGCGTCATGCAGCGCTTTTATCATCTCCTTCATTTCGCGGATGCGGGCTGTAGGATTTGCCGGGTCTGTCGAATATGAACCCTCCGGTGCGTTATAGTTGAACGGGTCGTATCCCCAGTTGTACTGGTTTGACGGCAGGTTGGATTCGTCGACGCTGTTATAGTCATACGACGGGAGGATGTGCACGTGTGTCACGCCCAGTTCTTTAAGATGGTCGATGCCGGTCTTGTCGCCAAGCGGGGTCCGGGTGCCGTCCTCAGTTAGTGCGAGGAATTTGCCTTTGTGTACTATGCCGCTTGACGGGTGCATGGAGAAGTCGCGGTGGTGCATCTCATAAAGCACCACATCGTTTATGGTTTCTACTTTCGGTCCTTTGTCGGCATTCCAGCCGTTGGGGTCGGTGTCGTCAAGGTTGATTATTGCGGCACGTTCGCCGTTTGTGCCCACAGCCTTTGCCCATACGCCGGGGGTTTCTTCGAGCCATTTCCCGTTGTGTGATACTTGGAAGGTGTAGAATTTGCCTACGTTGGAGGCTGACGCTGTGGCGCGCCAAACGCCATTGTCTCCCTTTGTCATGTCAATAGTCTCATCTGCGGCCGAGTTGCGGTCGGTAGGGTATATGCGAACCCTTACCGCTTGAGCTTCAGGAGACCATAATGAGAACTTTATGCCTTGGGGGCTGACGGCGAGTTCGAGGTCGTCACCTGAGTAGCTGGGGAATGAGTCAAACTTGCTGTCGATATTCTGTGCGCCGCAGATGCCGGCCGCACCAATTGACATTAGCCCGAAGGTAAGTCCACGGGTACACATTGTTTTGAGATTTAGATTCATGTTTTGTATGATATAATAGATTGTAATGCTGTTAAGGCTGTTGGTGTCGTTTGCCCTGACAGGACTTGCTCCGGTGTCTCTCCGGCTTGCGTTATCTGAGCATTACCCGTTTTGTCCAGGACTCACATTTAATAATATAGAAACCTTTGGGTAAATCGACTTTCACGGTAGAACCTTTCACGGTAAGCGACTTTATAAGTTGGCCGGTGATGGAGAAGATTTCAAAGCGGACATTGTCACCATCGGGTGCTGTCAGCTCTATGTAGCCTTTTTCAACCGACACTGTCGGAGCGCGGTCGGCGACCCTGCTCTCGACGGCAGGCGCAGCTTCGGCGAACCATTGTCCGCTGAAAGCATTGACTGCTAAAAGTAATATGACGGCAGAAATTAACTTTCTCATGAGTAGATGATAGTAACGCGTTATTCAATACAAAATTAATAATAAAAATTTTATCTGCAAACTTGAATGCGGAGCAGCGAAATTTTTTTTGATTTTTTTGCAACTGAATCTGAGCTTGAAGCCGAAATTGATGCCATGGATGATTTTTATTAGTAAAAATTTATGAAAAAAATATTTGGGCGAGGAACCGGCGTGTGACGTTGTGCTGTAGTGGCAACAAGTGTGGGATAATGCGGGGAGTGCGTGCTTTTTTTGATGGGAGACGTTTGGAGTGCCAAAAGGTTTATTTCTGTCTGTGGAGTGTTATTTTATATGCTTGTGCAGCATTTTTTTGTCTATTGATATTTTTTTATTACCTTTGCTGTCTCAAATTATCCTCCTCCGAAAGTATGTTTTAAGGTATAATGAAAGAAGGAAAAAAAGAAGAATGTGGTCTCAATCTGCTTTTCGAGACGAGCTGGGAAGTCTGCAATAAGATTGGCGGTATATATACAGTGCTGTCCACCAAGGCAAAAACGCTTCAAAAGCAATATAAAGACAAAGTGATTTTCATCGGGCCCGATGTGTGGTCAGACAGTAATCCTTCGCCTTTTTTTATCGAAAACAGGTCTGTGCTTAAGGAGTGGCGGAAATCGTTGCAGCTCCCTTATGATATTAAAGTCAGGGTTGGCCGTTGGGATGTCCCCGGTAAGCCTATTGCCGTATTGGTCGACTTTAATGGAGTGTATTCGCAACTTAATGAGATATACGGTGAAATGTGGAGCCGCTACGGCGTAGATTCTCTGCATGCCTACGGCGATTATGCTGAAGGGTGTGCTTTTGCTGTGGCGTCTGCCATAGTGATGCAGAGTATATACCGGCACGCGGGCGCACCATCCGATGTCATCGCTCACTTCAATGAGTGGACCACCGGAATGGGGCTTCTTTATCTGAAATGGAAAGAACCGGCCATTGCCACTGTATTCACCACGCATGCCACAAGTATCGGACGCAGCATCTGCGGTAACGGCAAGCCGCTTTATGACTATCTGAAAGGATACAACGGCGATCAGATGGCACGCGAGCTCAATATGGAGTCGAAGCATTCTCTTGAAAAGGCTGCCGCTCATGCCGCAGATTGTTTTACGACAGTCAGTGACATCACGGCAGTGGAATGCGAGCAGCTTCTTGATATAAAACCTGCGGTAGTCACTCCCAACGGATTTGAGAAAAATTTCGTTCCTGCCCGTACGCGTTTCGACAATGCGCGTCAGCAGGCCCGCGAAAAACTGTTGTCGGTAGCTCGGGCTCTGACAGGTAAGCAGCTTGACAATGATACATTTATAGTAGTGACCTCCGGTAGATGCGAATATCGCAACAAAGGTATCGATGTGTTCCTCGACAGTATGAACGCATTGCGTAGCCGTACGCAATCGCGTGTGCTTGCTCTTGTGATGGTTCCTGCGTGGGTTGACAAGGGGCGTTCTGACCTTCAGGATGCTCTTGTGCACAATGCTACCGCTGGGCTTGACGATGCCGTAATCACTCACACACTGCATAATTATAATGAGGATCCGATTGTCAACCGTATACATCAGCTTGGTTTTGGCGCTGATGTTGCTGACGGCATGACTGTCGTGTACGTGCCGTGCTATCTCAATGGCAATGACGGTATATTCGACAGTCCTTACTATGACCTTCTTATCGGTGTTGATGCTACGGTGTTCCCGTCGTATTATGAGCCGTGGGGCTATACGCCTCTGGAAAGCGTGGCGTTCGGAGTGCCCACTGTGACTACTTCACTATCCGGTTTCGGCCAATGGATTTTGTCTGCGTCAAAACCGGAATTCGCGGTTTCAGGTGTAAATGTCATACCTCGCACCGATTCCAACTATGGTGATGTAGTCGATGCTATCGCACAGTCGCTGTTTGAATTGATAAGTACAAACGCTTCCGGACGGGCTGTCATAGCGAAAGCCGCGATGGATACAGCCTCAAAGGCTGCATGGTCGCATTTTATTTCATGGTATGACGAAGCATTCAAAATTGCGCTCGGCAATGCCGCAAAACGGCATAAAGAACGCAGTTGAACACACTCCCGATTATAAAGATTACAGTATACATTTCCTTATATATAGTAATTATTACAACAATTAAAAAGATACACAATGAAACTTCAAGTAAGCAACTCAAATGTCGCCAATTGGCGCGACATGACTGTTAAGTCAGACTTACCTTCAAAGTTAAAACCGCTGGAAAAGCTTTCTAAAAACCTTTGGTGGGTATGGAACAGCGATGCAAAATCGCTTTTCCGTGACCTGAATCCAGATCTTTGGCGTTCGACCGGTGAAAACCCCGTGATGCTTCTTCAGCGCCTTTCTTCCGAACGCCAGAAAGAAATCATCAACGACTCTGAATTCATGGCACGCATCGAGCGCGTATATGCCATGTTCCAGGAATATATGAAGAAACCGATGCGCAAGGATGTTCCTTCGGTCTCTTATTTTTCAATGGAGTACGGCCTTTGCAACTGCCTGAAAATATATTCGGGCGGTCTTGGTGTGCTCGCCGGTGACTATATCAAAGAGGCTTCTGACAGCTGTGTCGACATGACTGCAGTCGGTTTCCTCTACCGTTACGGTTATTTCACCCAGACTCTCAGTGTAGACGGACAGCAGATTGCCAACTATGAGCCCCAGAATTTCAACCAGCTCCCCATCGAGCAGGTGTGTGATAAGAACGGCCATCCCGTAATTCTTGAGGTCCCTTATCCCGGACGTACAATCTACTCTCATATATGGAAAGTAGCAGTTGGCCGCATGAACCTCTATCTGCTGGATACTGACTTCGACATGAACAGCGAGTTTGACCGTGTCATCACCCATCAGCTTTATGGCGGTGACTGGGAAAACCGTATCAAGCAGGAATATCTCCTCGGTATCGGCGGTGTGCTCATGCTTAAGAAACTCGGCATCAAGAGCCAGCTCTACCACTGCAACGAGGGTCATGCAGCACTTCTCAACCTTCAGCGTCTCGTTGATTTCGTCCAGGAAGATCACCTCGACTTCAACACCGCTCTTGAGATGGTACGCGCATCTTCACTCTACACTGTGCATACCCCTGTGCCCGCCGGCCACGACTATTTCGACGAAGGTCTCTTCGGAAAATATATGGGCGAGTATCCCGCAAAACTCGGCATTTCATGGAACGACCTCATGAACATGGGTCGTGAGAACCCCAACACCAACGAACGCTTCTCAATGAGCGTGTTCGCGCTCAACACATGTCAGGAAGCCAACGGTGTGAGCTGGCTCCACGGCGAAGTGTCGAAGAAGATGTTCGCCGGCATCTGGAAAGGCTACAACTGGCAGGAATCGCACGTAGGTTATGTCACCAACGGTGTCCACATGCCTACCTGGGCTGCTTCTGAATGGAAAGAATTCTATGCAAAGCATCTTGGCGAACAGGTATTTGAAAACCAGAGCGATCCCAAGGCATGGAAAGGTATCTTCGATGTCAATGACGAAGAAATCTGGGAAATGCGCATGAAGATGAAGACCAAATTCATCAACTTCGTAAAACGTGACTTCAAGGCTAAATGGCTCGCAAACCAGGGAGACCCCTCGGCTGTGATGAAAATCGTTGACAAAATCAACCCCAACGCCCTCATCATCGGTTTCGCACGCCGCTTCGCTACTTACAAACGTGCGCATCTCCTCTTCACCGACCTGGAGCGTCTCGCAAAAATCGTCAACAACGAGCAGTTCCCCGTTCAGTTCGTATTCTCGGGCAAGGCACACCCCGCCGACGGCGCAGGTCAGGGTCTTATCAAGCGCATCATGGAAATCTCGCGCATGCCGCAGTTCCTCGGCAAGATTATCTTCCTTGAAGACTACAACATGATTGTAGCCAAGCGTCTTGTCAGCGGTGTTGATATCTGGTTGAATACTCCGACCCGTCCCCTCGAGGCGTCAGGAACATCGGGCGAAAAGGCAGAAATGAACGGTGTGCTCAACTTCTCGGTGCTCGACGGATGGTGGTACGAAGGTTACCGTTTCAACGAGAACGCAGGATGGGCTCTTACCGACCGTCGTACGTTCACCGACCAGTCTCAGCAGGATAAGCTTGATGCGGCAACCATCTACTCTATGCTTGAGAATGAAATCGTGCCCCTCTACTTCGAGAAGAACTCCAAAGGCTATTCTCCCCGCTGGATACAGTACATCAAGGGCTCGATCGGCGATATCGCACCCCACTTCACTATGAAACGTATGATCGATGACTATATCGACCGTTTCTATAACAAGGAAGCTGCCCGCTCTAAGAAACTTGCAGCAAAAGACTTCGCTCTTGCCAAAGAAATCGTGGCATGGAAAGAAAAGGTTGCTGCTGCATGGGATGGCATAAAGGTATTCGATGTCGAAAGCCAGGATACTTCCAACAGCACTACAGGTCAGGATTACACTGCAAAAGCTATCATTGATACAAACGGCCTCGGCAAAGAGCTTGGTCTTGAGCTTGTAGCCTACAAAGTGGAAGATGGTGAAGAAAAACTTTGGAAGGTAGAACCGTTCAAAGTTGTCAAGGAAGAAGGCAATGTACTCACTTACGAGTACAAAGGCAAGACCGACGATCCCGGAGTATTCCGCTACTCTTATCGTCTCTATCCTATCAACTCCAACCTTCCTCATCGTCAGGACTTCGCTTACGTGCGCTGGATTTAATCAACGCATAGATATCGATAATTTTTCAAGAGAGACTCCGGAAATCCATTCCGGGGTCTCTCTTTATATGTGTAATCTGCGGAAAAGGATAGTATCCGTCCGAAAAAGGCCGACTTTTTCGGACGGATACTAAGTAAACAGCAATGGGAATGACGATGCCGCAGGCTTCATCATTCTTCTTCACATCTGGAGCCATTTATGTAAGGATAGCCTATGTAGATTGACGATGCCTGCGGCAACGTCTCCTGCCCGCACATTGACCCGGCCAAGGCGCTTTCGCGCCATGACCGGGTCAATCGTATGAAGATGCCTACGGCATCTTCAACAACATCGTCTGCGGTATCGCAGTTTATCATAATTCTCCGAAGTCAGCTTATGTAAACGGCGATGGAGCGTGGTTCCTATAATTTGCTGCTACTTTTGACCGCTAATTATAGTTCCGCAACACCGGCTTATTGTGATGATGGCTTTTTTACCCGCTGCCGGCGGGAGTAGTTTTATTGCAATGGTTTTCAGATAGGGAAGAGTTGTTCTATTTCTTTTTTGAGATAGGGGACTTCGATGACGTGGTAGGTGGTGTATGCAGGGTGGAAGATTGCCAGTCGGCTTGTTTTGACTGTTATACCATAGTTGCGTTCCAATATGTAGCGGTAGATGCTTAACTGGAGTGTGTAGTGCCAATAGGTTGTGTCGGGAATGTGGTTTATTGGGCTAAGTGCTGTCTTGTTGTACCGGTTGGTTGTCAGTGGTTGCCCGTTTTCAATGATTTTGTCTGATCGTTTCCAGTCGTAGATTGTATAGACTCCGTCGGTATAGTCAAGAAAATCAAGCGTACCGGCAATACGTAGTGTTTCGTCAAATATCGCCCATTCGGTGCGGTAGGGGGTGAGATGGTGGTCCTTTATGAAAAGTTCGAACAGACGATAGGTCTCATCGCTTTCCGGGGCTTCTCCAAGGTAGTGTTTCTCGATTTTGTCGTGCATCAATGTGCCGAGCCGTCGTGCATTTTCAGCTTTTTCCTCCCATTGAGCTTTCAATTCGGCCTCGGTTATTCTTTTTTTACGTGCAATGCGTGGTGCCCAATAATCGACGTCGAATTTTTCGAAACATTCCTGTACGACCGTTGTGACGGATTTATACGGGGTGTTGTCGATTGTATATGTGTGGTTGGCTGGATCGAATGAGAGTAGTCTGTCGCGGTCGTGGGCGTTAATTGTATTGTAGTCGGACATATTTAAGGCTATAGGGTGGAAAATTCAGAATGGAGGTTTAACTGTCGTCGTGTTGATGTCAAACCTCCATTCGTTGTTAAGTAACTGTTTAAGACTATTTTAATAATTCAGACTAAATCGTCATCATCTTCAAGGATAAGGTCGTCGGCGATCTCATCGTCAAGGTCGAGGTCATCGAGGTCGACGTCGTTGTCTTTTTCTTTGGTTTGTGTTTTTGAGGAAGAGGCTGTTTTTTTCTTGCCTTTACGTCCGTTTTCCTCCGCGTCTTTCAATGCGGCCATTATTTTTGCTTCAAGTTCGTCGGCGAGTTCGGGGTTGTCTTCGATAACTCGTTTTGCGGCGTCGCGTCCCTGGGCGAGTTTTGAGCCGTCGTAGCTGAACCAGGAGCCAGATTTTTGTATTATGTCATGCTCAACTCCGAGGTCAAGAATTTCGTATGCTTTTGAAATGCCTTCGCCGAACATGATGTCGAATTCGCATTTTTTGAAGGGGGGAGCAACTTTATTTTTGACGATTTTTACTTTGGCATGGCGTCCGAAAACGTTGTCGCCTTCTTTAAGCGAGGAGCCGGGGCGTATATCTATACGTACTGATGCATAGAATTTAAGGGCATTGCCGCCGGTTGTCGTTTCTGACGGGCCGAACATGGCTCCGATATTGGCACGCAGTTGGTTGATGAATATGCAGGTGGTGTTGGTGCGGGATATGGCTCCGGTCAGTTTACGCATGGCTTGTGACATGAGTCGAGCCTGAAGGCCCATGTTGCGGTCGCCCATTTCACCTTCAATTTCATTTTTGGGGGTGAGGGCGGCTACGGAGTCGACGACGATAAGGTCAACTGCAGCAGAGCGTATGAGCTGTTCGACTATCTCAAGAGCCTGCTCTCCGTTGTCAGGTTGCGACATGAGGAGTTCGTTGACGTCTACGCCGAGTTTTTCGGCATAGAAACGGTCGAATGCGTGTTCGGCATCGATTATGGCTGCTATTCCTCCTTGTTTCTGCGCTTCTGCTATGGCGTGGATTGCGAGAGTGGTCTTACCGGATGATTCGGGGCCAAATATCTCAATGATGCGGCCTTTGGGATATCCGCCGACACCGAGAGCATAGTTAAGGCCGATGGAGCCTGCGGGGATTACCTCAACCTGTTCAATCGCATCGTCGCCCAAACGCATGATTGCGCCACGGCCATATGATTTTTCAATCTGTCCCATAGCGGCTTTCAATGCGCTGAGTTTAGCGTCTTTACTTGCTGGAACGTCAGCTTTTTTTATCGTTTTTTTTGATTTATCTGTTGCCATATAATCAGTTGTTTACAATATTATCTTAAAGGATTTGTGTGGTGTGGCTACAATGTAGGTGCCTTTTACAAAGTTAGCAAGATTTATTGATTTTACAGGAGTTTCGCTGTGGAAAATTTGTCGTCCCGTTATGTTAAAAATATAAATATCGGTGACGGGGCAATCAAAAGTAAGATTATTATCAGCAATATGATAGTTTATGTCAGGAGTTTCGTTAATGCCAATTATGTCGTCAACTCCAGTAGGAATATCATATTTATTAAGCTGGTAAGTGGCCAGAAACTCGCCCGGTACATAAAAGTGCAGGTGTTTTGTAGAGTTCCCGTAGTCAGATACAGCCATAAACTGGCGGTATGTGTAGGGGTACTGTTCCTTGGTATTAATAGTAGACGGGCCGAAATCTATGGAGGCAAGGTGGGTGTAGTTGTCGAAACTTGCAGTAGGGTTGGCGCGGGAGGTAACTGCGCTCTCTTCAGTTTTATTCCATAACCCGATATTAAATCTTGTTATGCCGTTTTGGTCATCATCGCTATCATGATGAATATCACCGGAGTAAAGGAGTCTATGGTTGTCGAAGTCAAACGAGTTGCAACCGTGGGCGTTGATATGGCGATCATTTAGTTGTCCGAAGATTTGATTGGGTGAGAACTTGTAGGAATATAGTGTCGGGAGGATATTTATATCATCAATAATCATAAATGAGTCATCAATAACACTAACTGTAGGCTTGGTGTAAAAATGGTCGTAATCGTAAAAGACACTTGTGATATAGCTTTGTTTATAATCTCTAAAGACATAATCAACTATGGACATGTGACCAATATCGTCGACCATAGGCAAAAGCATCTCGAAGTCTCCACCTACGGGATTTCCAATAAAATCCGGAATGCCAAACTCACTAATGCCGTTGGCCGGATAATTGCTATCGCTGCTCGGTATCCCTGTTGCATAATATTCGCGCTCGATATGCCCGTCTTTATTGATAAGATAAAAATAGAATTTTATCGCGTTTTTAGGGATGCCAGGGTCGTCTAACGGCGGATTTAAAATCATTATAAAATGACTATCATCATTGATGTCAATCAGGTAGAAACATCTTTCAGCATCGGTGAGTTCATTAATCCAAAACCGATTGAGGTCGGAACTGCTAATTACAAGATTATCAGTCGGTGAGCCGTTAATGGCGTTGTAGCGCTTTATTGTCAGGTGGTCGGCGGAATTGTCGGTATGGTCGGCAAGATATATGTATTGATTGTCGGCTACTATGTTCTGATTCCACGAACCTATTTCGAGGTCGGACCCTGAAAAGTCATGATGCGAAATCTGATGAAGATAATACGTGTTATTGTCAATAACGAAAGAAGTTGCGGGCTGCTTGGTTTGGGCAAATCCACAAATGGGGAAAGAGACTGTCACTAATGACAGTAGCGAAAGGAGATTAGCTCTCATTGTAAATAGTGATAAATTTATTATTTAATTTTTGTAAAGTTACATTTTCGCGCAAATTTTTCCAAAAAATATTGTAAATTTGTCAGTCAAAAATTAAAAATGGAGAAGATACTGCAACATAACGGAGTAAAGATGCTTTACACGGTAGAAGGCGAGGGACAACCAGTGGTGCTTATGCATGGCTGGGGGTGTACCCATGATACGGTGAAGAGCATTGCTGATGTCTGCCTTAAATCGCACAGAGTCTATAATGTGGATTTTCCGGGATTTGGAGCTTCGACCGAGCCTACAGGACCAGAAGTATGGGGTGTGGAAGAATATACCCGCATTATTGAAAAACTTGTGGAGGCAGAAGGTATCGAAAATCCAGTTTTGATCGGCCATTCCTTTGGCGGACGAGTTGCAATCGTATATGCTTCAAGAAATAAGGTTGATAAAGTGGTTCTTGTTGACGCTGCAGGTGTAAAACCCCGGCGAAAATTGAACTATTATATAAAAGTTTATTCCTTTAAGCTTGCGAAGCGTTGGTATAAGCTCGTTTATGGGAAAGAGGGCGGTATGCGCCGTATAGAAAAAATGCGAAATAAACGTGGCTCGAGCGACTATGCCAATTCGACACCCATGATGAAGGCGATACTGAGCAAGGTAGTCAATGAAGATCTTTGTCATCTGATGCCGGAAATCCAGGCTCCGACATTGCTTATCTGGGGCAAGAATGATACGGCGACGCCTCTTGCGGATGCCAAGAAAATGGAAAAGCTTATACCGGATGCCGGTCTTGTGGCATTTGATGACTGCGGCCATTACAGTTTTCTTGACAACAGGCCAGGGTTTGCAGCCGTGCTTAACAGTTTTATAAATTAAAGGGAACAATACAGATGCAATCATACGAATTATTTATGGGAATGTCGACAGCGCTGCTTGTAATAGCGTTGCTGTCATTGCATTGCAATGTGCGTCGCGATCTTATGATGCTGCAGCAGAATTCATATATGAATGACCGCTATGTCAGGTGGTTCAATCAGAGTGGTGAAAGCACGAATTATCTCAGAATAGGAGCGTGCATAGCATTGCTGCTTTGTTTGGTGCGGCATATACCGTTTTGGGCAAGCATAGGTTGTGCCATCCTTATAATGGGCTGGATTGCCGTGTCGTTGGTCAAGAGAAAATATAAAAAGCCGCTTGTCGTTACAAAGCGTGTGAACAGACTGTATGCTGCGATAGCGTTGCTGTCGGCTGCAATAACGGCGATAACCTGGGTTGCAACCGGAGGTGATGTGCTTTATGCCGCTGTAGCAGTGGTGGCGCTTAATGTGATTTCGCCATTAGTCATGCTTCTGGCTAATGTGCTTCTGCGGCCGGTTGAAAAGCATATCAACCGAAAGTTTTATAACGAGGCCAAGTCGATACTTCAGTCAATGCCGGATCTTAAAATCATAGGCGTGACAGGCAGTTATGGCAAGACGAGCACAAAGCATTATCTGAACCGCATACTTTCGGAGAAATATGACGTGGCTATGACTCCGGGTAATTTCAATACAACGCTTGGTGTGATACGCACCGTGCGTGAATATCTTAAGCCCTATAATGAAGTGTTTATTGTCGAAATGGGGGCAAAACAGCTCGGGGACATCAAGGAGATATGCGATCTGGTAAATCCGACGATGGGTATTGTCACCGCAGTAGGCGAGCAGCATCTCGAATCGTTTAAAACGATAGAGAATGTACAGCGCACTAAGTTTGAACTCGTCGATGCATTGCCGTCGGACGGTCTGGCGATTGTAAATAATGATTTTGCAATGGCTGCAAACCGCAAGGTTGACAATGTGAAGTGTCTGAGGTATGGTGTAAGCAATATTGCCGGAGCGGACTATTCTGCTTTGATTGATGAAGTGACTCCCGAGGGGACAACTTTTACTGTCAAAGGAGAAGGCAAAGAATACAGATTCCATACGCGTCTGGTGGGAGAGTGCAATATCTCGAATCTGACTGCGGCTGTCATAGCGGCACTCACGCTTGGTGTCGATGAGAAAAAGATTGCATACGCTATCGAGAAAATCGAGCAAGTGGAGCACCGTCTGAACATGAAACGTACGGCCGGAGGCGTGACAATCATTGACGATGCGTACAATTCAAATCCTACCGGCTCGAAGATGGCGCTTGATGTGCTTTCGGCAATGACGCAAGGGAAGCGCATTGTGGTGACTCCCGGAATGGTGGAGCTCGGAGAGCGCCAGTATGAGCTCAACAAGGAGCTTGGAAAGTATGCTGCATCGCGAGCTGACGTGATTATCGTGGTAGGCCAATACAACAAGGACGCTTTGAGCGAAGGGTTGGCTGAAGGAGAAGCCTCGGATGACAAGGTGATGTTTGCCTCGACATTCAATGAAGCGCAACAGATGCTTTCTCAGATATTGAAAAAAGGAGATACCGTTCTTTATGAGAATGATCTCCCCGACACTTTTAAATAAACAACGACGAGCATGTGTGATTAAAAAAGAGATACACATTCGTCATAACTTATACGATAAATAAATTTATCAAACATACTTATGAAGACTAATATTGGAGTATTTTTCGGAGGACGGTCAACCGAACATGAGATTTCGGTAATATCGGCATCGCAGGCAATGCATGCGATAAACAGAGAGAAATATGACGTCACCCCCATATATATCACAAAGGATGGAAAATGGTATACCGGTCAGGAGCTTTTCGAGGTGAAGAATTACCGTCATATACCCGAACTGCTTGCCAAATGCGAGGAGGTGTATATGCGTCCGGTATATGATGATTACAATCTTTACAGGAAGAAAAAGCCGCTCTTCGGGTCGGATGTGCTGACGAAACTCGATGTGGTAATTCCGGTACTTCACGGTTCGAACGGAGAGGACGGGATATTCGAGGGGGTGCTTGAAACAGTCGGCATTCCTTATGCCGGGTGCAATACCCTCTCGTCGGCAAACGGAATGGATAAGATAACCATGAAGATGATATTACAGGCAAACGATGTGCCTGTTGTCGACTATGTGTGGTTCACCGACAAGCAGTGGTACAGTCAAAAGGATGCGCTTATCAAAAAAATAGAAGATAAAATCGGCTATCCGGTCATTGTTAAGCCGGCAAATCTCGGCTCAAGTGTGGGTATCGGCCGCGCTGATAACCGAGAGGAGTTGATTGCAAAGATTGAAGATGCTGAGAAGTATTCTACACGACTGATTGTGGAAGACCTTGTGGAAAATCTACAGGAAATCAATTGTTCGGTGCTCGGCGATTGCGATGAATATCAGATGTCGGTGCTTGAAGAGCCAATCAAGAGCGGTGAAATACTTTCGTATGAGGACAAGTATATGGGAGGCACAAAGGGGGCAAAAGGAATGCAGGCCTCACAAAAGCGAATTCCCGCCGAACTCCCTGACTCGGAAACCGCTAAAATAAAATTTCTGGCAGGGGAGACCTTCAGGGTTCTGTCGTGTCATGGTGTAAGCCGAGTGGATGTAATAGTCGATGCCAAGACCCGCGAAATATATGTAAATGAAATAAATACCATACCCGGTTCGTTATCATTTTATCTATGGGAAGCTACCGGCATTTCATTTGATAAACTTATGGACAGACTGGTGTCGCTGGCGCTCAAACGCAAACGCGAGCAGAAGCTGAAAACTGTGTCGTATGACCAGAATATTTTCTCTATGGGCGGAGGCGTAAAGGGCGGAATAAAGAAATAATGTCATCTCAACTCATCACAGATATTAAACAACGTCATTATACAATGAAAAGATTTACAGAATATAATAAATTCAATCTCTCCGATATAAACAAAGAAGTTCTTGAGAGATGGAATGCCGAGTCTCTTTTTGAGCAGAGCATGAAAGAACGGGAAGGATGTCCGACATTTGTGTTTTATGAGGGGCCGCCTTCGGCCAACGGTATGCCTGGCATACATCATGTAATGGCCCGTACCATCAAGGATATATTCTGCAGATACAAGACAATGAAAGGCTTTCATGTGAAGCGAAAAGCAGGTTGGGATACGCATGGTCTGCCTGTGGAGCTTGGCGTTGAAAAGGCGTTGGGTATAACCAAAGAGGATATCGGCAAAAAAATCTCAATCGAGGAATATAACAAGGCTTGTCGTCGCGAGGTGATGAAGTATACCGGCGAATGGAAGAGTCTTACAAATAAAATGGGTTATTGGGTTGATACCGATAATCCCTATATCACATACGACAATAAATATATCGAAACGCTGTGGTGGCTTTTGGCGCAACTCTATAAGAAAGGTTTGCTCTACAAAGGTTACACCATACAGCCGTATTCGCCTGCCGCAGGAACAGGATTAAGTTCACATGAGCTTAACCAGCCCGGTTGCTATCGGGATGTCAAGGACACTACGGCTACGGTGCTTTTCGATATTGTTGATGCTCCGGCCGAGCTATCAGAATGGGGCAGACCTTGTTTCGCCGCATGGACAACAACTCCGTGGACGTTGTCATCAAACACCGCGCTTTGTGTCGGCCCCCGTTTCGACTATGTAGCGATAAAGACATATAATCCTTATACCGCTGACAAGATTACTGTCGTAATGGCGAAGGATTGCATGCACACATATTTCAAGCCCGAAGGTGCGGAGGCTGATATCGAGGGATATCAGGCGGGAGATAAAGTTGTGCCTTACCGTATTATAAAAGAATGGAAAGGCTCTGATCTTGTGGGTATGAAGTATGCGCAACTTATGCCTTGGGTGAAACCTTCGGCAAAAGTTGACGGTAATGCATCGGAGTATATCGTCAGATATGCTGAAGAAAATGCCGACAAGTGTTTTGTGGTCGGAGCAGACACGTTCGTTGAGATGGAGGAGTGTGCATTCCGTGTAATCCCCGGCGATTATGTTACAACTGAGGATGGTACGGGCATAGTGCATATTGCGCCGACATTTGGTGCTGATGACGCGAAGGTGGCCAAAGCGGCCGACATACCGTCGTTGTTTATGATCACATGTGGCGGAGAGACTCGTCCGATGGTAGACCTTACAGGTAAATATTTCCTTTTGGATGAGTGTGCCAACGCGTTTGTTGAAAAATGTGTCGATGTAGAGCTGTATTCCAGATATGCCGGCAGGTTTGTCAAGAATGACTTCTCTCCGGAGTTTAATGTTGACGGAAAATTTGACAAGGCAGCCGCTGACAAAGCTGAAGACCTTAATATATATTTGAGCCTTGAGCTTAAACAGCAGGGTAAAGCGTTAAAAATAGAGAAGCACGTACATAATTATCCTCATTGTTGGCGAACTGACAAACCGGTGCTTTATTATCCGCTTGACAGTTGGTTTATCAAATCAACAGCAGTGCGTGACCGCATGATAGAGCTTAATGAGGAAATCCTTTGGAAACCGGCCTCGACAGGTAGCGGCCGTTTCGGCAAATGGCTTGAAAATCTTCAGGACTGGAACCTTTCGCGCAGCCGTTACTGGGGTACTCCGCTTCCTATCTGGCGTACGCGTAATTCGGGTAAGGTAGAGGAGAAGTGCATTGACTCCGTAGCGATGCTGTATGATGAAATCGAGAAAGCCGTATCGGCCGGTGTCATGGCTAAAAATCCGTTGAAGGAAGCCGGATTTACTGCAGGGGATTACTCGAAAGAAAACTATGACAAGATAGATTTGCATAGACCGTATGTCGATGATATCATATTGGTATCAGAAGCCGGCGAGCCAATGTATCGCGAGTCTGATCTTATCGATGTGTGGTTTGATTCGGGCGCGATGCCTTTCGCTCAGCAGCATTATCCATTCGAAAATAAGGATATTGTGGATAATGGGGATGTGTTCCCTGCTGATTTCATTGCTGAGGGTGTAGACCAGACTCGCGGATGGTTCTTCACGCTCCATGCCATTGCAACCATGGTGCATGATGCCAAATCGTTCAAGGCTGTAATTTCAAACGGTCTTGTGCTTGACAAATTCGGCAACAAGATGTCGAAACGTCTTGGCAATGCCGTCAATCCATTCGAAACGATTGAGAAATATGGCTCAGACCCGTTGCGATGGTATATGATATCGAACTCTTCGCCGTGGGATAATCTTAAGTTTGATGAAGCAGGAGTGACAGAGGTGGCACGTAAGCTTTTCTCCACGCTCTACAATACTTATTCATTCCTGGCATTGTATGCCAATGTGGACGGCTTTACAGGGGATGAGGCTACAATTCCTTTGGAAAAACGTCCGGAAATCGACCGATGGATACTGTCGTCGCTCAATACTCTTATCAAGACAGTAGATGTGAGCCTTGAAAGCTATGAGCCTACCAAGGCGGCAAGAGCAATCAGCGATTTTGTAAATGACAATCTCAGCAACTGGTATGTCAGACTTAACAGAAAGCGTTTCTGGGGCGGAGGTATGTCGGAGGATAAACTGTCGGCCTACCAGACTTTGTATGAATGCATGAAGACAGTCGCACTGCTGATGGCGCCGATATCTCCGTTCTATGCCGACCAGCTCTATCGCGATCTTGTACATGCCGATGACCCGAAGCAGTCGGTTCACCTGGCGAAGTTCCCGGTTGCTGATGAAAATGCTATTGATGCAAGTCTTGAGGAACGAATGGCGATAGCCCAGACGTTGACGAGTATGGTGCTTTCTTTGCGCCGCAAAAGCAATATAAAGGTACGCCAGCCGTTGTCGACAATTATGATACCGGTAGATAATCCCGAGCAGCGCACTGCAATCGAGGCTATGTCAGATTTGATATTGTCGGAAGTCAATGTCAAGTCAATCAAATATGTCAAAGCAGAGGATGGTGTTCTTGTCTATAAAGTTAAACCTGATTTCAAGAAACTCGGTCCGAAGCATGGCAAGAATATGAAGGCTGTAGCCGGTGCGATATCTGCGTTGTCACAGCCGGAAATCCTTGAGTTCCAATCAAAGGGGCTGTTGTATCTGTCAATCAACGGAGAGTCGGTAAAAGTGGATCTGGAAGATGTGGAAATATTTTCGGAGGATATCCCCGGATGGCTTGTCGCCAATGAGGGAAATCTCACATTGGCGCTTGATGTCACTATTTCAGAAGAACTGCGTCAGGAAGGTATTGCGAGAGACATTGTCAACCGAGTGCAGAACCTTCGCAAGAGCAGGGATTATGATATTACAGACCGCATAATGCTGACAATCGATGGTGACGAGCAAACAAACAATGCAGTATTGTGTTTTAAAGAATATATCCAACGTCAGGTGCTTGCTGACAATATTGAAATAGCAAGCGGTCTGCAGGTTGCTGAAGACGAGACGTTTGATATAGACGGTTTGACTGTAAAAGTGAGAGTGGAATTGGCTAAATAATGTATGTCGAGACATGCATAATATATAGAATTTATTAATACCAAAAAAACTACTGATATGAACGAGCCAGAAAAAACAAGATATTCCGACGAGGAACTTCAGGAATTCAAAGAGCTGATACTTGCAAAGCTTGATAAGGCGATGAAGGATTATGAGCTTCTCCGTAGCAATGTGAACAACTCGGACGGAAATGATATCTCAGATACGTCTCCGACATTCAAGGTTCTTGAAGAGGGTGCGAGCACTCTTGGAAAGGAGGAAGCCGGACGTCTGGCTATGCGTCAGCTGAAGTTTATCCAGCATCTGCAGGCAGCTTTAGTGCGCATAGAGAACAAGACTTACGGTATAGACCGGGCAACCGGAAAACTTATTCCCAAGGAGCGCCTGCGTGCGGTTCCTCACGCGACGCTGAGCATTGACCAAAAAATAGGCAAGAAGTGAGAATACAAAAATTTCCGATGCAATTCAGTCACTACCAATGGGCGTTTATAATCGCTTTATTGGTAGTGATACTTGATCAGATATTGAAAATATGGGTAAAGACAAGTTTTTATCTCGGGGAAGAGCATGAAATATTTCCGTGGTTCAGACTTTGTTTCGTTGAGAATAATGGTATGGCTTTCGGATGGGAGTTCGGAAGCAAATTATTCCTGACAGTTTTTAGAATAATATTTGTCGGGGCCATTATATATTATCTCATAAAACTGAAAAATAATTCAGGCATAAAGTTCGGTTATCTGATATGCGTAGCATTGGTGCTGGCCGGAGCGGTGGGAAATATCATTGACTGTATGTTTTATGGTATTATATTCAATAATCCGGCTCCTCCGGCAATCGCTTCTATGTTTCCAGATGGCGGGGGCTATGCTCCGTTTTTGCATGGGCGCGTGGTTGATATGCTGTCGTTTCCGTTGTTCAGTTTCGACTGGCCGGAGTGGATGCCAATAGTCGGGGGAGAACATTTTGAATTCTTCAAACCGGTATTCAATCTTGCCGATGCAGCAATATCATGCGGTATAATAGCGATACTTCTGTTTTATTCTAAACAGATGGGATATTCGTTTGCCGAATTGAAGCGTATGCGTCAAGAGAAAAAAGATAATGCTGAAGAACAGAAAAAGTAAGTAGATGCTGCATTTTAAGAATATGATTGTCGGTAGTGTCTCGGCAGGCTGCTTGGGGCTGGGGCTGATAGGCTGTACGAAATTGCCTGATGGCGTATTGGACAGGAAGGAGATGGCGGGTCTGCTTGCAGATATTCATAAGGGTGAAAGCGTTGTGGAAATGCAGAGGGGTATATATGCAAGTGACTCAATGAAAAAGGTGGTCAAGCAATCGATACTTCTGAAGCATGGTATAACACAGGCTCAGCTTGACACTTCGTTTGTATGGTATGGCAATCATATAGAAGATTATATCAGTGTATATGAGGATGTAATCAAGAGTCTTGAGGAAGAGTTGAAAACAGCCAAAGGGAATAAATCTCATAGTCCGGTATTTGCTGAAGGCGATTCTATTGATATATGGCCTATGTCGCATACGTATAAGCTTTCAGACAAGGATATATTGCAGAATATTACTTTTGAAATACCAAAAGACAATACGTGGGAAAATGGTGATAATTATATCCTGCAGTTCAAGCTTGTCAACAGCCGACAGAAAGTGCCTCAGTTTAAGTCGATCATATATGCCAGATATGATGACGGCAGGGTAGAGTTCCGCCCGTCAACGGCCTTTAACCGGGATTGGCTGCGGGTAAGGCTTGTGACAGACTCTACTAAGATGCCGGAGTCGGTTTTCGGCTCGATATCATACCAACTGGGACAAGGAGAGAATGTTTATCTTGACAGTGTGTCGCTTGTGCGTACGAGAAACCGCAAGGATACGTATTTCGAGAGAAACGGGCAGCGTACCATTATGTTCCCTGATACTGTAAAATGATGTTCAGGCTATTGACTACAGAGGTTTTATGGCATGGAATTATGGGGAATTGCTGTGTCATAACATACGCTGAGGGGACAGTAACTGTCGCGCCTTTCGAAAAAGAGTTGCATTCCACGATATTTGTGCCAGGTCCGATCGCTATTTTGAATTCATTAAAATTTGATGAGTTTGTTTTAGACGATATCGAAATGTTGATTGGAAATGTTCAGGACACTGTAGCGGTTAAAAAAAAGCTCGACGATTTTTTTAAATCGTCGGGCCTTTATTATTGTAACGGGTTCGGTTCTGAACCGGTATTTCTGAAACTGGGTCGACAGTGTCAAATAATACCAATCAACTGATTGATGTCGCTGACGCCATGACGTTGGCAATAGTCATCAATGTAGTCAATGATTTCAACAGTAGTTTTAGGATTAATGAAATTCGCGGTGCCGACTTCAATGGCAGTAGCTCCGGCAAGAATGAATTCAAGGGCGTCACGTCCGGACATTATGCCGCCAAGGCCAATAACAGGGATTTTGACTGCTTTGTGGACTTGCCATACCATTCTTACTGCGACAGGTCGTACGGCAGCTCCTGATAATCCTCCTGTATAGGTGGAAAGGTATGGGCGTTGGCGCTCTACATCGATAGCCATCCCCATAAGTGTATTTATCAATGAAACGGCGTCGGCACCTTCGCATTCTACCGCGCGTGCAATTTCTGTGATGTCGGTGACGTTGGGTGATAATTTGACGATAACAGTCTTGCCAAATGCATTGCGTACAGCCTTTGTGACAGAGGCGGCACCTGAGGCGGTGGTTCCGAATGCCATACCGCCAGTCTTTACATTTGGACATGATATGTTGACCTCAATCGCATTGATGCGTGGCAGTTCATTTAGTTTTTCTGCTACTTTGGCATAGTCTTCAACAGAAGATCCAGAGATGTTGACAATGATTTCGGAGGTGTATTTTGTCAGCTCTGGATATATGTTTTCAATAAAGTAATCAACACCCTTGTTTTGAAGCCCAACTGCGTTCAACATGCCTGACGGGGTCTCGACCATGCGTGGATAATCATTGCCTTGACGCGGCTCGAGAGTAGTGCCTTTTACTATAAATCCACCGAGGCGGTCGAGATTTATAAAATCGGAAAATTCTTCTCCATATCCGAATGTCCCGGATGCTGTAAGTACGGGATTGTTTAAATGCAGACTGCCTATTTTTACCCCTAATTGTGCCATAATAATTGATTGATGTTAAATACCGGACCTTCTTTACAAACACATACATTCCCGTCGATAGTCTTCTCGACGCAGCATAAGCAGGCTCCAATGCCACAGCCCATCACATTCTCAAGAGATACTTCGCAAAAAATATTGTCGGAAGATGCTATTCCGGCAACAGCCTTCATCATCGGGAGCGGTCCGCAGCAATATATGCTACTGAATTTATTTGAGAGAATATGGTTTTGAGTGACGAGACCTTTTTCTCCATAAGAACCATCGTCGGTCGAAACATAAGTTTCGCCGATATCTGACAATTCGTTTTTGAGCAAAATTGAATTGCGGTTCTTCGCTCCGATAAGGAATGTGGGTTTAATACCATACTCTTTTAGTTTTGCGCCCAACATTAACAGTGGGGCAACGCCGACACCGCCACCAATAAGTAACGGAGATGTGCCGCTCTTGTCAATGCTAAAGCCATTTCCAAGCGGAAGAATGATGTTGAGCACTGAATTTATTGGCGAATCCATAATAGCACGGCTTCCGTTGCCTGCATCTCTGACAAGAAGCCATAATTGATTCGTGGCATCATCAACATAGCAAATTGAAATAGGGCGGCGCAGGAATGTCGCGTTGCCCGGCGTTTTTACCTGAACAAATTGGCCGGGACGAATACCCATATCTCTTAACATTACATTGCTGTCGGCAGGTGTGAGTCTCAGCAAGACAACATCGTCGCCGGCGCTTATTGAGTCTGTGATTAAAAAATCGACCATATAATTATGTATGGTCTTTTTGTCTGTCTTTTCCATATTATTGCAAAATTACAATAAAATAGGGATGTCGGCAAGTATGAAATAAAATAAATGATAAATCAATATCGTATTATTGATGTGATGTTGTGGCTGATGATTGAATGATCTATGGATGGCGATAAATTCTTAATTATGCCATTGATTTGTTTTGTTATGACGGGGTGAATGTCTGAAATGTATTATCAGCATAGAATACGACTATGCTTGTGATCTTTTTTGAAGGCTCGGTTTTTCCTGAAAGTGCATTTGCAATGTTGGCAGGAGGCAGATTGCCTTTCGCTGCAGCTTCAGTCGGTGAATAAGATGTCACATGAGTCGGATTTTCCAATTCATTTTTTTTTGCATATATTTCTGAGATTTCAGGAAAAAGCTCTTGCTCTGTCTGAAATATCTCATGCTCAGAAATTTGGCTATCATCAAAGGTCAGTTTGCTGTCTTTTTGAGCCTCTGAGGTTTTAATATTTGCGCCCGACAACATGTCCCCCTCGCCAAACATCAACCATACGACCGATAAATCAGGAAAAGCAGAATGGATTTTGCCAATTAGCTCATCTGATATTTTTTTATTCCGACCGTTTAAAATTTGTGAAATAGTAGGGCGGGGGATACTGCATGTATCGGCAAATTGAGAGATTGCAATTTGCTGATAATCCATATATCTTTTTAATCGGGAAACGATATCCATGTTGTTTCTGTTTTTAAATTTTGCTGATTGCAAATGTAATCAATAAAATTGAGATATGCAAATTTTAAAACGCAAACAGTTTGGATTTGCTTGTTTGCAAATGTATACAAGTCGTTATATTCATAAATGAGAGCTTGCTTGTTGTTCGTTAATTGATTTAAGTAATAGTTTAATAAATAATTGTAATATTAATGAAAATGAGGTAGATATGCTGCAATACGTGCTGCAATGTTGAAGGTTTTGGGTATTTTGGGGCTTAATTTGAACTAATGGTTTAAGTTAAGTTGTGTAATATATATGATTTTAAGCAAAATATATAAAAACAATATTCCTGCGTTTTGGGTTTAGGTTGTGGTTGTAAATAGTTTGAATGTGAAAATTAGTATATTCTTAAAAGTGAATTAAGCATTAGGCTTTTGGAAGTTTACAAATGCAGAAGTTAAATTACAAATGAAAATCACAAATTGCAACTATTTGTGCGTTTTGAATTGTAAATCAAAGTTGCGATTTTTAATTGTGATTTCTGTTCGTAAACGAATTCTGGGTTTTAATCATCTGTATTAGATAAACAACTTAAAATTAGAAATTTACCATTACGTTGTATAGGTTTTAACTCTAATTAAACAAATAAATGGTGAAAATATTTGTTTTTATGAAAATTTATATTATGACACATCCTTTAACTCAAACGATGTTATATTTCTGTAATCAGCATTAGAATCGAATATTTCGAGCTAATATTTTTTTATTTTCAAATATTAAATTCTCAGAGCCTATATAATACGAAGTGAAAGGCTGCGTCTCAATTCAATATGACGCAGCCTATTTTTACTATAAGAACCGATAATCAATCAGACTTAGATATTATCAGTCATAGTATGATTTAAAGTATCGAAAGAGTGTTTAAGTGCACTTATTAATTAAATGATTTATCTAATAATCTATGAGTAATGTAAATGCAAAAAATAAGACTAATGTAAGTATTACAATTAAAAATACTTTAATAACATCATCCAAAGTCATAGTACATAGTTATAAAAAGCCATTTGCCTTTACACACAAATTGCCGAAGTGTTGAATGTGGAAAATCCCATAATGTGCA